>NZ_SORI01000002.1 GCF_004366815.1 Aminivibrio pyruvatiphilus
GCGAAGGATGTTATGCCGCTTTCACCGCTCTTCAGTTCGATATGGATTTTCTTCGCCTTTTCCGTCATAATGAACGCACCTCTCTGGTGAAGGGTTGTGTCGTCGTAAACACTACCTTAACACTGTTCTCCGAACAGTCCAGAGAGGTTTTTTATTTTTCAGGGTGCGGATTTAGGTCCGCCATCTTTATTTTGACATCCCGGGAAAGTACTATAGAATGAAGTATTATGACAAAAAACGACTGGTTTCCCAACAACGAATGGTTTCCCGGGGAGGACTCCTCCCCGAAGCGCCCGTTCCCTCCCTTTCCGTTCCGCATCAACAAGGGGCTTCTGCTGGCGGGAGGAGCCGCTCTCCTGTTCTTTGTGCTTCTGCCTGTCCTTGCGGAATTCTATACGGATTATCTCTGGTACGACACCGAAGGATACAGCTCCGTCTTCTGGACCCGTCTCCTTGCCCGCCTTCCCCTCTTCGGGGCCGGGTTCCTGCTCTACGCCGCCTTCCTCTGGCTGAATCTCTCCGCAGCCAGGAGAAACCTGCGGGCCCTCTATCCCGAACAGGAGGGGCTTCTGGGAGCCAGGGCGGCAGGATTCGCCGTCGCTGCGGCCGCGCTGTTCCTGGGCTTCAGCAACGGTGCGGCCATGACCGGGGAGTGGACCATGGTCCTCCGGTATTTTCACGGCACACCCTTCGGCGAGGCCGACCCCATTTTCGGTCAGGACATCGGCTTCTATGTCTTCGGCCTTCCATTCTGGAGATTTCTCCACGCGAAAGCGCTGAACATCGTCTTCCTGTGCCTTGTGACGGCAGGCGGCGCCTATGCGGCCTTCCTTCTGCCGAGGAACAGGGACCTGGCCTCCCTTGTGGTGCCGGCAAAAATGCGGAACCACCTTGCCCTCATCGCCTCCGCGGGAGCGTTCCTCTGGTCCGCCGGCTATCTTCTGGACAGATACGACCTGCTGTTCTCCCCCACGGGAGTGGTTTTCGGCGCAGGCTATACGGACGTCCATGCAGAACTCCTCGCCCTGAACGTTCTCGCGGTTCTCTCGGCGCTTCTCGGACTCTCCCTTCTCGTGAGCCTTCTCCGGAAAACCTGGAAATTCTCCCTGGGCCTGGCAGGGCTCGTCCTGGTCACCGGAGTCCTGCTCCGGGGCGTCTACCCTGCCGTGGTGCAGAAGTACTTCGTGGAACCCAACGAGTTCGACCGGGAGAAGCGGTTCATCGAGTACAACATCGAAGCGACCCTCAAGGCCTACGGCCTCTCGGACATCACCCTGAGAACGGTCACCCCGGACGATTCCATCACCTGGGAAAACGTGGAACAGAACAGGGACACTATCGACAACATCCGCCTCTGGGACCACGCCCCCCTTCTCAGGAGCTACAAGCAGCTCCAGGAGATCAGGACATACTATGACTTCTCCAACGTGGACATCGACCGATACACCTTCGACGGGAAGTACCGGCAGGTCATGCTCTCCCCGAGGGAGCTGGACCTCAAGGGCATGCAGAACCCCACCTGGATCAACACCCGCCTCGAGTTCACCCACGGTTACGGCATCGTCATGAACCCCGTCAACGAAGTCGCCGGCTCGGGACTGCCCAGGCTCTGGGTCCGGGATCTTCCCCCGAGGACGGAGGTACCCCTCTCCATCACCAGGCCGGAAATCTACTACGGAGAGAAGCCGAGTTCCTACATTTTCGTGGGCACCACCGTGAGGGAGTTCGATTATCCCATGGGAGACTCCAACGTGCGCACCACTTATGAAGGCAAGGGCGGCGTCCCCATGGGCACCCTGTTCCGGAGGATTCTCTACGCGATCAGGTTCGCCGACTTCAAGATCCTCTTTTCCGATGTCTTCACCGAAAACAGCCGGGTGAAATACCATCAGAACATCCGTGAGAGACTCACACGGGTGGCGCCTTTTCTCTATTTCGACAGGGATCCCTACCTCGTGGTCTCCGAAGGACGCCTGGTTTGGATGCAGGACGCCTACACGGCCGCCGACAGGTACCCTTACTCCCAGCCCGTCTCCCTGGGCCGGGGACAGGGGATCAACTATATCCGGAACAGCGTGAAAGCTACGGTGGACGCCTATGACGGCACCATGAAGTTTTTCGTATCCGACCCCGACGACCCGGTGCTGAAGGCATGGAGCGGCGTTTTTCCGGGCCTCTTCCGCCCCCTGTCGGAGATGCCTTCGGGGCTGAAGGCCCACCTCCGGTACCCCCAGGATCTTTTCAGCATCCAGAGCGAGATCTACAGGATCTACCACATGTCCGACGCCAACACCTTCTACAACAAGGAGGACGTGTGGGACCGCAGCAGCAGCGGCGATAAAAAAGGCATCCTCGAGGCCTACTACGTGAACATGCGCCTCGTCGGGGAGGAGAAATCCGAGTTCGTCCTCATCACCCCCTTCATGCCCGTGAACCGGGACAACATGATCGCGTGGATGGCGGGACGGTCCGACGGAGACAATTACGGTCAGCTGCTTGTCTACCAGTTCCCGAAGCAGAAGCTCATCTACGGCCCGTCCCAGGTGGAGGCCCTTACGAACCAGAATTCCGAGATTTCCGCCCAGCTCTCCCTGTGGAGCCAGAGAGGATCCGCCGTCATACGGGGCAACATGACCGTCGTGCCGGTGGGCAACGGCATCCTCTACGTCCAGCCCCTGTACCTCAGGGCCGAGAACAGCGAGCTTCCCGAACTGCGCCGGGTCATCACGTCCACCGGAGGCAGGGTCGTCTGGGGAGAAACGCTGGAAGAATCTCTGCTCCGCCTTATCGGCTCATCTGACGGCCGGCCTTCGCTGCCCCAGCCCCCGGCGGGCATGGCAACGCCCCGTCCCGCCCGCCCCGAAGGAGAATCCCCCGCCCTCTCCCTTCTTGCCAGGGAGGCTTCTGATGCCTGGGATGCGGCAAGGAAGGCCCTCCGGGAGGACGACTGGGAGAAATACGGACGGGAAATGAAAAAGCTGGAGTCGGTTCTGAAGGAAATGCTGGAGATTTCGGCACAGAACTGAGGAAGCAAAAAAGAGAAGGTGAGTTATGCCGGGCCGGTGCTGTCGGGGACAATCCTCCCGAAAAAGCGCCGGCCCGGATTCTATCTCAAGGCCGAAAAAACAGGAGGAGAAAGACCTCTGTCCCTCTCCCCCCTGACGAACCGAATTCCAAAAATCCCCCGGAATCAGTGGACCTTCATCTCCACAATGGTACCACCGGTGTAGGGCTGGGGGGTTGCAGGAGGTTTTGAGGTGTTTTCCTGAAGCAGACCTGACGAATCGGCCATGAGGGCCAGCTTTTTCTTTACGCCGGCCGACTTGCCTTTGTTTTTCGTCAGGTCGTAAAGGACATAAGCGTATGCGTCTCCGCTGGAGACGAGGTCGAAACCTTCCAGGGAGGCGCCCCCGAAGAGTTTTTTGATCTCCGTTTCATCGGATGCCAGATCCGGCCACCGCCCCTTTTCCAGCTTGAAAATGACCATGGCGGATTTCATGGACCGCATGTCGCTGAGTATGGCGGTCGCCTCCGCCTTGTCCTCGGCCGAGCCCATGAGAAGGAGCATGGCTGAGGTGAGAATCCCGACGATGATAATGACAATAAGAAGCTCCACCAGGGTAAATCCTTTTCTCTTCCTTGCGTATTCTGCCACGAAGACCCCTCCAGAGAAATGGGATAAAAAGCTGTCCGGTTTCCTATTCTAAAGATTCGCATCTAATTTGACAACACAAAAAGGGGCTAATCCTCTTTGTTGTTTTTTTATTTAATTGCATTCAATGCTAACGCGAGTTCAGGAAGATCTTCAGAAATGATAAATCAGGGGGGATTTTCCACTTTTCGTACACAATTTTGCTGTTATTTTTCAGATACCCTTTTCCAGTATGAACTTTTCCGAGGTGATGGTTAACTTTTTCGGACAATAATTGCCAGAAAACACCTTTGAGTTATAATCAAAAACCCTTCCGGCAGGTTCTTTTCCTGCGGAAGGAACTCTTTTCTCCTGAAAAGGGAGGGAGCTCCGTGAAACACATGATACGAAAAAGCATGGCCGCCCTTCTGATCCTTTCCGCGGCAGGCTTTCTAGTGACAGTCGCCAGGGGACAGCACGGCACCCCTCTCTTCACTGCACGGCACCGGCACGTGTCGGGGAATTGGAGCGATGATCCTGAAACAGCGGCTCTCGTGCGGGGAACGGTATCCGCCGCGGCTTCTTCAGCCCTGACGGCAGCCGGAGCCGCTCTGGATGCCCACGGGGCGGCATGCACAACCTTTGCGACAGCCACGGAAAGCATTGGTTCCCTGTCCCGGTTCATCCAGTCCCAGAACGGCGACGTGAGCCGCGAATCCGCACTTCTGCAGGCCAACGCCTTCTGGAAGTACTCCCTGAAGTACAATGTTCCCCTGGACCTGATTGTGGCAGTGGCCAACACGGAAAGCCATTTCCGGCCCGAGGCCCGGAGCCCCGCCGGGGCGGCGGGTGTGATGCAGGTCATGTGGAAGGTCCATGCGGGACTCCTCCAGGCAAACGGCATCATGACGGAAGAGGACCTCCACGACCCGGAGATGGGCATCGCGGCGGGAAGCCTTCTCCTCTCGCGCTATCTCAAGGCCTACGGCGACACGAAAGCGGCATTGGGACGCTACTACGGCGGGTCGGCGACAGTGTACTGGAACCGGATCTCAAGGAACCTGGCGAAGGTGAAGAACGCAAAGGTGGTTGCCGCTTTTTGACCGGTGAATGGACTGAGTATGACCGGTTTTTAATTTTTTTATGCCCCTGCTGTGATAGAATCCCTCCAGGATAGCTTCCGGAGGGATTCTATAATTTAAGGGGGAACGGAAATGAGAGGTCGGAAGGCCATTGTTGTGGGGGCGCTGTTTGCGCTGCTCTGCTGCCTGGCATCCGCGGCGGCGGCCGCGGAAACCGGGGGTACGGCGCCTCTTCCCGAAAACGCGCACGTGGTTGACGGTCACATGACATCCGCGATGAAGGACGGGAAACCTCTTGACAGGCTCATTGCCTACACGCAGGAGTCACCGGCGTTCTATGCCGTGGGAACGCTGCTCTCGGCACCGCCCCACACAAAAATCCGTTTTTCGTGGTTTTTCGTCACGCAGAACCAGCATATCACCGATGTGGATCTGAACACTGAAGACCACGGTTCGGACATCTTCGTCTACAGCACCCTCAACAACGGCGGGGATCCCTGGCCGAAAGGCGCTTTCAGGGTGGAGATTTTCGTTGATGACAGAACCGACCCCGACCAGATCATAGACTTCGAGGTCGAATAGGACTGCAGCCTTCACACCGTGGCACCAGGGGAATTCCCCTGGTGCCACGGTGTTTTCGTCGCCGCTAGACGGAACGTTCGTTCATCCGGAAGGCGAAGGCCGCAAGGATGGCTGCACCGGAGGGAAGGACGTCGTCGTTCACGTTGAATCTGGGATTGTGGTGCTGGTTGCCCGTTCCCTTCGTCTCGTCCGCTATGCCCAGGAAGACGTAGGCGGCGGGGACCTTTTCGCCGTAGTAGCTGAAATCCTCGGACCCCATGGCCACGGGGACTTCCTCGATGTTTTCCTCTCCGAGCATCTCGACGGCGGCGGAGCGCATCACCGCCGTCACTTCCGGGTCGTTCACCGTGACAGGGTAGATAGGCGTATAGGTCAGTTCCGCGGTGCATCTCATGGCGGCGCAGATGCCGTCTGCTACCCGTTTCATGATGCCCTCCATCTGGGCCCGCACTTCCCGGCTGGTGGTCCGCACGTTTCCGGCCACTCTCGCCGTATCGGGGATGATGTTGACCGCCGTACCCGCTTCCATTTTGCCCACGCTGAGAACCACCGTCTCCTGGGGATCCATCTCCCTGCTCACCACCGTCTGGAGGGTCGAGATCACCGTGGCGGCCGTCACTGTGGGGTCAACGGCCTTGTGGGGCATGGCCCCGTGGCCGCCCTTCCCCTGGATCTTGAGGTCCCAGATGTCGGCGGAGGCCATGACGGGCCCCACCCGGCAGCCCAGCGTCCCCGCCGGGAGCAGGGACCAGACATGGAGCCCTCCCACTGCGTCGACGCCATCCAGGGCGCCTTCCTCGATCATTTTCGGGGCGCCCGAGTTGTACCCCGCCTCCTCGGCGGGCTGGAAGAGAAAGCGGACCGTGCCGGAGAGCTCGTCCTTCATGGAGGCGAGAATCTCCGCCGCGCCCAGGAGGATGGCGGTATGGGCGTCGTGGCCGCAGGCGTGCATGACGCCAGGACGGGTGGAGCGGTAGGGAAGGTCGTTTTCTTCCTCGAGGGGAAGGGCGTCCATGTCGCCCCTCAGGGCAACGCACGGCCCCGGCTTCGCACCCCGGAGGTCCGCAGCTACGCCGCATTCCGTGCCGCCGAAGCCTCTCCGGATGTTCTCAAGGCCAAGGTCCCGGAGGTATTTCTCCACGAAGAGAGATGTCTCCTTTTCCTGCCAGGGGAGTTCGGGGTTGGCGTGGAATTTCCGCCTCAATTCCGTGAGCTTCCCGGAAAGGGAAGCAGCTTTTTCCATGATCGGTGAAACAGTCATAATGACGGTTCTCTCCTTTCTCATTGTACCGTTCGCTGTTTTCATCCCTTCGTTCAGGCGGAGAGGCTCCTCCGCCGAATTTCTCCCTTGCTGTTCAGCCCTTCACCGAAATGAGCCAGATTCCCGCCAGGATAGCCGCCATGCCCGCAAGGCGCCAGAGGGTAACCTGTTCCGAAAAGAAGATCACGGACACGCCCAGGACCAGCAGGAACACCAGCCCGGCCATAAAGGGATAGGCCAGGGAAAGGTCGGTCCTCGTCAGCGCCGCGCTGAGAAAGATGAAGGATATGCCGAAACATCCCACCCCCGCCACAGCCCAGGGATTGAAGACGATGCGGAGCACCGCGTTCACCGCCCCGCCGTCGAGAAGGTCCTTCTGGTGGCCGAAAGCCAGCTTCATGAGGGTATTCGCCGAGGCGTTGAAGACCGCCGATCCGGCAAGGAGCAAAAACGTCAGCCTGTCCATGGACATACCTCTCTTTCCGGTGCATTGAAGGATTATACTCCATGATGCTTCCAAAAACGGAGGGACTTCGTGTAGAATTCTTCCACATCGGGAAGAGTATCATGTAGAATTGAAAAATTCCCAGCTTCAACTTATTCTCCGGAAGGATGGTTCGATGAATTTCTCTCGCCCCGGCGCCGCCGCAAAGCTCCTGCTTCTCGTTCTCCTGTCTGTTTCTCTCTATTTCTGGGGGCTCGGCAATCACGGCCTCCTCGAGCCCGACGAGGGACGGTACTCTGAAATCCCCCGGGAGATGCGGGAGACAGGGGACTTCATCACCCCAAGGCTTAACTATATCAAATACTTCGAAAAACCGGTGCTTCACTACTGGCTCACCGCTTCCGCCCAGGCCGTTTTCGGAGAAAACGAGTTTTCAGGCCGCTTCTGGCCCGCTCTGCTCGCCCTCGGGGGCGTTATGTTCACCTACCTGCTGGCACGGTCCATGTTCGGCCGCGAAACGGCCCTCTACTCGTCGGCCATTCTGACCACGAGCCTGGTCTATTTCGCCATCTCCCGGATCAACATCACCGACATGCCTCTCTCCTTCTTCCTCACCGCGGCCATGGCGGGATTCTGGTTCGGCCTGGAAAAGGACAGGCGCTTTTACCTGCTTTTCTATGCGGGAGCGGCCCTCGCCCTTCTCACCAAGGGCCTGATCGGCATCGTCCTGCCCGGCGGGATTATCTTCTGGTACATGATCCTCACCAGGCGGTGGGACATCGTCCGGTCCGCCCTCTACCTTCCGGGCATCATCCTCTTCTCAGCCCTCTCCCTGCCGTGGTTCATCGCAGTCTGCGCGGTCAACGGCGATTTCTTCTACTTCTTCTTCATCCAGGAGCATTTCCTGCGGTACGCGACCACCATGCACGGCCGGTACGAGCCGGCGTGGTTCTTCATTCCCATTCTGCTCGCCGGACTTTTCCCGTGGACGGGCCTGCTGCCCGGAGCGGTCAGGTCAGCCCTGCCCTCCCGTATCCGCGCCCTCGGAAATGAAAAGAGGGAGGAACTCTTCCTCTTTCTCTGGTTTGCCGTGATCTTTCTCTTTTTCTCCCTTTCGAGCTCCAAGCTCATCCCCTACATCATTCCCGTCTTCCCTCCCCTCGCCGTTCTCATGGGACGGGTCTTCCAGAAGATCGTCTCCGAAAGCGACGGCCGGGGGATGAAACGGTTCCTCCTCTGGAACAGCGCTTTTCTGGTCCCCTTCATCCTGGCTCTCCTGGTGTATCCCTTCTTCAACAGCCGGATTTCCGCAGGAAGGCTGCTGCCCTACGCCCTTCCGGTAGCCCTCGCCCTCTCGGCCTTCGTCGCCGCGGGGTGGTACTTCTACAGGAAGAGCCGGTTCCGTCTTCTGGCCCTCTCCCTGTGCCTTCTCGCCTTCCTCTCCATGTTCTCCTTCAGGCGGGTGTTCACCCTCTATGACGGCCTCATTTCCGCCAGGGACCTGGCCGGGATCGTGGCCGAACTCCGCCGCCCCGGGGACGTGATCGCCCAGTACGGAAACTACGACCAGGGACTCCCCTTCTACCTGAAGCAGCGCATCGTCCTCGTCAACTATCTCGGCGAGCTCGAGTTCGGGGCGAAGCAGGAAGAGGATCCCTTCTGGTTCATAGGTACGGAGCAGCTCCTGGAACTCTGGAAGAGCGACCGGAGGGTGATCCTGGTGATCAACACGGGCCACGAGGAGACCATTTTCTCCCTGCTCGATCCCAACGTCTCATCCGTCGCGGCGAAGACGGAACGGCGGATCATCCTGGTGAACCGCCCGTAGGAACCGCCAATTTTTTCGAATGCGCCGGCGGCCGGTCCGCCTGACACAAATTTAACTGCGTTCCGGGGAAGCGCCCCGGAAAAAGGAGATGTCCGTCATGCCTGAACCAGGCCTCGTTTCAGTGGTCATTCCTGTGTACAACGAGGAAGAATGCCTGCCCCACCTATTTCCCCGCCTCCGTTCCGCCCTGGAGGGGATGAACCGGCCCTATGAAATCATCTTCGTGAACGACGGAAGCAGGGACAGGTCCCTCCAGCTTCTGTACGAATTCTACAAAGCGAACCCGAAAAGAGTCCGCATCATCGACTTCAACGGCAATTTCGGCCAGCACATGGCCATCATGGCCGGTTTCGACCACTCCAGGGGGGATATCATCATCACCCTCGACGCCGACCTCCAGAACCCGCCGGAGGAAATCCCCCGGATCGTTTTGAAGATCGACGAGGGGCACGACGTGGTGGGAACGGTCAGGCAGAACAGGCAGGACCCGAAATTCCGCAAGATGGCCTCCAGGATCGTCAACTCCATCACCAACAGGATCACCGGCCTGCGCCTGAACGATTACGGCTGCATGCTCCGGGGCTACAGGCGGGACATCGTCAACATCATCAACCAGAGCTGCGAGAGCACCACCTTCATACCCGCCCTGGCCCAGAAATTCGCCGTGAATCCCGTGGAGATCCCCGTGGGGCACAACGAGCGGGAGCACGGCACGTCAAAGTACAGTTTTTTCCGGCTCATCCGCCTCAATTTCGATCTCATGACGGGATTCTCCCTCTTTCCCCTCCAGGCCGTCACCATGATCGGCATGGCCGTGTCGGCCCTGAGCTTCCTTTTCGTCCTCTTCCTTCTCCTCCGCCGCCTCATCGTCGGCCCCGAGGCGGAAGGAGTCTTTACCCTGCTGAACATCAACTTCTTCCTCATGGGGATCACCATGTCCTGCGTGGGCATCATCGGTGAATACATCGGCCGGATCTACTCCGAGGTGCGCAAGCGTCCACGGTACGTCATCCGGCGGGAATGGGACCATGACTGATCTCCGGACGGCGGTCTTCGCCTACAGCGAAGTGGGGTACGTCTGCCTGGAGGAGCTGCTCCGCCGGGGCGTGACGGTGGTTGCCCTTTTCACCTGCGAGGACGACCCCGGCGAGGAGATCTGGTTCCCCTCCGTGGCGAAGCTGGGCCGCGAGGCAGGAATTCCGGTCCATACCCCCGCTTCCCTGGGGGACGCCGAATACGAGCTTCTTCTCTCTCTCCGCCCCGACGTGATCTTCTCCTTTTACTACAGGTCCATGATTCCGGAACGGTTCCTGCAGATCCCGCCCCTGGGGGCCTTCAACATGCACGGCTCCCTGCTGCCGAAATACAGGGGCAGGGCCTGCATCAACTGGGCCGTCCTCAGGGGAGAGCGGGAGACGGGAGCAACCCTGCACCGGATGGTCAGGCGCGCCGACGCCGGGGACATGGTGGACCGGGAGCGGGTGCCCATTCTCTTCGAGGACACCGCCTTTGACGTGGGAAAGAAGGTTGCCGGGGCCGCCAGGCTCCTGATCGCCAGAAATCTTGACGCCATCGCCGCCGGAACGGCGCCCCGCATCCCCCAGAACGAGGCGGAGGCCACCCTCTTCGGACGGCGGACCCCAGCCGACGGAAAAATCGACTGGAGCGGGAGCGCTCCGGAGATTTACAACCTTGTGCGGGCCGTGACCCACCCCTTTCCCGGGGCCTTCGCCTTCCGGGAAGGGAGAAAGCTCTTCATCTGGGAAGCCCTGCCGGAGGAGTGCCTTGATGACGGGACACCCCCGGGCACGGTCCTCTCACGGTCACCCCTGAGGGTGAAAGCCGGAACAGGCTGTCTCCGTATCCTCCGCGCCCAGTTCGACGGAGAACCGGAGCAGGACGGCGGATCTCTCGGAGAAACTTTCGGCGAAGGTTCCCTGCTGGAATAGCCGGAGGAAGCCGCCAGGCGGGGTAAGATTTCCCCCGGCCCCAAGGGGCGGGGGAACGTGATATACTGCACGGGGCGAAGTCTGCCCTTCGTTCACGGAACGAAAGAACAGCGTTGGGAGGTTTCAATAGTGAACATACTGATTCTCGGGGCCAACGGCTTCATCGGATCCCACCTCATCGAAGGCATTCTGTACAGCACGGACTGGAAGGTGAACGCCTTCGACCTTTCAGGAATGAACCTCGAAAAATATGAAGGACACCCGAACTTCTCCTTCACCCAGGGGGACATCTTCACCGCCGACGACTGGATGAGAAAGGCCATCGCGGAAAGCGGCGCGGTCCTCCCCCTCGCGGGAATCGCCAAGCCGGCCTACTACCTCAGCAAGCCCCTCTGGACTTTCGAGCTCGACTTCGAACAGAACCTGAAGATCGTCCGCATGTGCGCCGACGCGAAAAAGCGGGTCATCTTTCCCTCCACCTCCGAAGTCTACGGCATGAGCACCGACACCGTCCTCAAGGAAGACGAAAGCCCCCTCATCGTGGGACCCATCTGCAAGATGCGCTGGATCTACAGCTGCGGCAAGCAGATGATGGACAGGGTCATCGCCGCCTACGGCCAGGAAAGGGGTCTCCGGTACACCCTCTTCCGCCCCTTCAACTGGATCGGCCCCAGGCTCGACACCTTCAGGGACGCCGAGGAGCGGACCGCCAGGTCCATCACCCAGATGGTCTTCGACGTTCTGTCCGGCCGCCCCATCACCCTCGTCAACGGCGGCGAGCAGCACCGGAGCTTCACCTACGTCTCCGACGGCATCGACGCCCTCCTGGCCATTCTCGCGGACGAAAAGGCCAGCGACGGAAAAATCTTCAATATCGGCAACCCGGGCAACAACGCATCCATAAAGGAACTGGCCCACCTGGTCATCGACATCATGAAGGAGATACCCTCCTTCCGGGAAGCCGCCGAAAACGCGCAGGTCACCGTCATGCCGGCGGAACAGTACTACGGCAACGGCTACGACGACATGCAGAACAGGGTTCCCTCTATCGAGGCCATCGGGAGAGCCCTGGGCTGGGCTCCGAAAATTCCCCTCCGGGAGGCCGTGGAGCAGACCATTCTCAGCTACGTCGAAGGATAGGAGGGATTATTCCGTGGCGGAAACCATTCTCGTTCTCAAGACGGACGTGGACACCCTCAAAGGGTACCGGGAGGGTGTCCCCAGGCTGCTCGAAATCTTCCGGGCCAGGAAGATCAAAGCATCCTTTTTCTTTTCCTTCGGCCCTGACAACTCAGGCAGGGCCATCCGGCGCATCTTCCGGAAAGGCTTCCTGAAGAAGATGCTCCGGACCAAGGCGCCGTCCACCTACGGATTCCGCACCCTTCTCTACGGCACCCTGCTTCCGGCCCCCCTCATCGTCCAGCCCGAACCCGGCGTCTTCATCCGGGCGGTGGAGGAAGGTCACGACTGCGGCATCCACTGCTGGGACCACGTGAAGTGGCAGGACCGGCTTCCCCGTCTCACCCCTGAGCAGATCCGGGAGGATTTCCGGAAGTCCATGGAGCTCTTTGAACTCTACGCCGCCAATAAGGCCAAAAGCTGCGCCGCCCCGGGGTGGCAGGTCACCCCTGAAAGCCTGGCGGTCCAGGACGAACTGGGCTTCGACTACTGCAGCGACATCCGGGGATCGGGCTACGCCTTCCGCCCCCGCATGGGAGGAAGGACCTTCAAAACGCTCCAGATTCCCACCACCCTGCCGACCCTGGACGAAGTCTACGGCAGAGAGGACATTCCCGGGGACGGGATCGTGGACTACTATCTCGACCAGCTGCAGCCAGGCCTCAACGTCCACACCATCCACGCCGAAATGGAGGGGCGGGCCCAGAGTCCCATCCTCGAGCAGCTCCTCGACCGGTGCGCGGAACGGGGAGTGACCTTCCGCACCCTCAACGACGTCGCCTTCGAGATCTCCGTCCGGAATCCCCTCATCCACGTGTGCGATGTGGTCCCCGGCGAGCTCCCCGGCAGGTCGGGAACGGTGGCCGTCCAGAAATGCGCCCGTGAGGAGGAGAAAGAATGAAGCTCGCCGTGGTGGGCACGGGATATGTCGGCCTGGTGACCGGCGTCTGCCTCGCAAAATTCGGGAACGACGTGGTCTGCGTGGATACAAACACCCAAAAAATCGAGGCTCTCTCCAGGGGGACCGTCCCCTTTTACGAGCCGGGGCTCGAAGAGATCATCCGGAACAACCTGGAAGCGGGACGGCTTTCCTTTTCCACCGATCTTCCCTCCGCCCTCGACGACGCCCTCATGTGCTTCATCACCGTAGGGACCCCTTCCCTCGAGGACGGGAGCGCCGACCTCTCCGCCGTCAGGTCGGTGGCTGAGACCATCGGCCGCTCCATGAAGGAATACAAGCTCGTGGTGGTCAAGTCCACCGTGCCGGTGAGCACCTGCGACTTCGTCCGGCAGGCCGTGGCCGCGGAGCTCGCGAAGCGGCGGGAGGACATCCCCTTCGACGTGGCGTCGAACCCGGAATTCCTCCGGGAGGGCGCCGCCGTGCGGGACTTCCTGGAACCCGACAGGGTAGTGGTGGGCGTGGACTGCGACCGGTCCGCCGACATCATGAAGGAGCTTTACAGCTTCCTCCCCCCTGAAAAGGTCATTTTCATGGACATCCGCTCGTCGGAAATGACCAAGTACGCCGCCAATGCCATGCTCGCCACCAGAATTTCCTTCATGAACGAGATCGCCGCCGTGTGCGAGCGGCTGGGTGCCGACGTGGAGAAGGTCAGGATGGGCATGGGCTCCGATTCCCGCATCGGCTACGCCTTTCTCAGCGCCGGGTGCGGCTTCGGAGGATCGTGCTTCCCCAAGGACGTCCGGGCCCTGAAGGAGTTCGCCCGGAAGGAAGGTCTGGAAATGCAGATCCTCCAGGCAGTGGAGGAAGTCAACGAACGGCAGAAGCACGTCCTCTTCGGCAAGCTCCTCCGCCACTTCGGCTGCATGAAGGGCAAGACCATCGGCATCTGGGGCCTCTCCTTCAAGCCGAAGACATCGGACGTCCGGGAGGCCCCCGCCCAGGCCCTCATCGCCGACCTCGCCGCCGCCGGGGCAAAGGTTCAGGCCCATGACCCGAAGGCCATGGATGAAACGAGGGAGGCCCTGGGTGACCTTCAGGGCGTTCTTTACGTCAACAATCAGTACGACGCCGTCAACGGCGCCGACGCCCTGGTCCTGGTGACCGAATGGGACATCTACAAGCAGCCCGACTTCAAAAAGATACGGTCCCTTCTCGCCTCTCCAGTGATCTTCGACGGGCGGAACCAGTACTCCCCGGCGGAGATGAAACGGCAGGGCTTCGTCTATTATTCCATAGGCCGCGGAACGGCCTGATCCCCGCCCTTCCGCTGGCGATGCTATAATTTTCACACCACAACCAACAGGAGGGACTATCGTGCGTAAACTACTGCCTGCGCTGCTATGCGTCCTGCTTCTGTGCACCTCTTCCGCCGCCGCGAAAAAAGAATTCAGGGGCGGCTTCACCCCGGAGACCAACGGCGAGCGGCTGCTCTCCCTTCTCGTCTCCCTCACGAACCCCGAGGTGCTCGAACTCCGCATGGACGAAGAACCCGACGACCAGGGGAATGTCCGCAACATCCATTTCCTCGTGACAGGGGCCACCATCGGAGGCTTCCGGGTGGAAAAGCTGGCCCTGGAGGCATCCTTCGTGGAGCTGAACGCTCCGTCGAAGTGGGACCCGAAGGCGAAGGACCCCATTGAGGTCAAAAATGCCCTCCGGAGCAATCTCGAGGCGGTCATCCTGGAAAAGGACATCAACGCCGCCCTCAGCGGGTATGCCGGCAGCGACTGGAACAAAATTTCCGTGGACCTCAGGCCGGGAATCATCGGCGCCAGGGGGTACTACCACGTGAAAAACCCCGGCCTCACTCTCCTGGCGGAGGTGAAGACGGGGCTCGAAATACGGCAGGGCAAGGAACTCTGGCTGAAGGACGTGGAGCTGAAGATCAACCACGACGAGCAGACCGATGCCGTCAGGCAGGCCATACGGGACATCCAGCCCGTGGTGGACATCCGGGATTTTCCCTTCCCGGTGACGCTCGCGGTGCTTTCGGTGGACGACCAGAAACTCAGGATCTCCACCCGGACCCCGCCGAAACCCTTCGAGGGAATCCTCCTCCGCTACGTCCGGGGTTCCTGAACCCTCCCCGCCGACTTCAGCAGCATGGTTGCATAGCTCCCCCTCGGCAGGAAAAACCGGAGCCGAAGAGCGACTTTCCCGGGGAAGAGGCCGTCCTCTTCCCTTTTCCATTCCATATCCTCAGGCAATACGGCGCACTGCCTGGGGAAAGAAGCGAAATAGGCCTGGGAGATCTCTTTCATGCGGAACTTGGAGAGCCGCACGCCCCGCTCGCCCAGGAGGCGGGAAAAAACCCCGTCCAGATCGGGGGGAAGAGGAGGCATGTCCGGCCCCACAGTGTGAAGGGGTTCCGACAGGAGCCTCCGCTGCAGGTCCTCCGGAAGACCGGCATACTGGTACACCTGACCTGTCCTGAGCTCAACCGGGAAAAGCTCCCCGTCCTCTCCCTGAAGGAACCGTGAGAGGGTTTCATTCCAGAGAAAGCTCGAATAGGCTGAGAAATACATGCCCATCTCCTCGGCCGGTATGAGCCTGAGACAGGCAA
The DNA here is from genome assembly GCF_004366815.1 of Aminivibrio pyruvatiphilus. Classification (NCBI taxonomy): domain Bacteria; kingdom Thermotogati; phylum Synergistota; class Synergistia; order Synergistales; family Aminobacteriaceae; genus Aminivibrio; species Aminivibrio pyruvatiphilus. The sequence goes on from NZ_SORI01000002.1 coordinate 15,485, forward strand.
GAACCCCTTCCCGCCCCTTCTTCTTCAGGAGGGACAGCATCTTCTTCAGCAGGGGCTCCGTGCAGAGGGGTTCCATCTCCTCCCATTTTCCCCATTTCTCGGCGAGAAGAGCTTTCCGTTTTTTCAGGTAGGCCGGAGCCTCGGGGTGGCAGAAGGAGAAATACTTCCTGAGGGCGGCGTCGAACCGTCTCTTCACCACCATCTCCCCGAAAAACTCGCCCTTGCTCCCCACGTTGCCGAAACGCTGGTCGTCGAAATAATTGGCGAATCCCCTGCTGGAGATCTGCTCCAGCCGGATCTCCGTTCTTTCCGCTTCACGGTCGTCCATGCCCCGAAGGACGAGAGAAAAGCGGTTGCCCTTCAGCACGGCAGGCTCGAGCTGTTTCAGGCTGTACCCGGCACTCCGGACTGAAAAGCCCTCCCCCTCGCAGGCGAGGTCGTACTCCGCCGGAACAGAAAGAAACTGGACCGTCCTGGCGTGGCGGTCCTTCCTGCCGAGAGACCTGATTTCGCCGAGGGGCACCTTTTTCCGGACTGCCGCCTCGCGGACGGCGTCGGATGTGTTCCACCCCTCCTTTTCCAGCAGGAAAAGCCGGAAGGGCATTTCCTTTTTCGCCGGGGCAAAGTGGAGCACTTCTTCAACACAAAAATCGTCTGCCTTTGTTTTTATGCGCATATTTACCGTACCAATCCGGCGAACCCCTTCAGGTTCACCTTTCCGAGGAGCTTTTCGATTTCTGCCCCCGTCATTCCGTCTCCCCCGAGAAGAAGCCATCCCTTCCCGTCCAGGTCGACCCAGATTGTGGCGCCGCTTTCGTCCTTCAGTTCCACCTTCACGGCGGAAAATCCCCCCAGGCTCAGGAAGGAAAACACCGCCTCCTCCGTTTCGGCCCTACCCGCCGCCCTGTCCTGTTCAAGCTCTTCCGGCAGGGGCCCCGCAGAAGGGGCCTCCGGGCCGGCGATCACCATGAACTGAAAAAAACGGTCTCCCTGGTAATAATCGGCACCCACGGTGACGAAACCGTCCTCGGGCATGGAAAAGGGTGTCTCCATCTTCCATCCATCGAACCGGGGAAGGGCCTTTGTGAGACTCTCCACCGTCGGGGCGCCCGAAAGCCGGCCCGCTCCCGCAAACAGCAGCGCCAAGAACAGTGCCGCCGCACACAGACCTTTCTTCATTTTCCGTCATCTCCGCCCCGTCAGCCGAGAATCGCCCGGGCGGCCACCACGCCGCTGGCCGCGGCCTGGATGATACCCCGGCTTACCCCGGCACCGTCTCCCGCCATGAACAGCCTTTCGATGACGGGAACCTGAAGGTTTTTCCGCAGTTCCAGCCTCAGGGAATAGAGCTTGATCTCCACACCGTAGAGCAGCGTGTCGTTCTGGTTGACCCCCGGCATGATCGTGTTCAGGGCATCCAGAAACTCCACGATGTCCGTGAGATACCGGTGAGGGAGGACAAGACTCAGGTCGCCCGGCTGGGCGTTCGCCGTGGGGGTGATCATTCCCCTGTCGATCCTCGACTGGGTGGAGCGCCTGCCGTCCCGCAGGTCCCCAAGCCGCTGGAGGAGGATGCCTCCGCCGGCGAGCATGTTCGCCAGCTTCGCCACGTGAGTGGCGTAGCCTATGGGGTCGTTGAAGGGCTGGGTGAAGTTCTTCGTCACGAGGATGGCGAAGTTGGTGTTCCTGGATTTCACGTTTTTCAGGCTGTGGCCGTTCACCGTCACCAGGTCGTGGGACTTGTTGTACTCATACACCACGAATCCCGACGGGTTCATGCAGAACGTGCGGCACCGGTCGTCGAAGGTGGGGGTGTTGTAAAGACATTTCACTTCGTAGAAATGCTGGGTCAGGTCTTCGCAGACGCTGTCGGGCACTTCCACCCGGACGCCGATATCCACGGGCATGGAGGCAATGGGAATGTTCAGTTTCTCCACCACGCCGGCAAGCCATGACGCTCCTTCCCTTCCCGGGGCGGCGATGACGTACTCACCCCGGCGCTCGGTCCCGTCGGCGAGGCGGATGCCCACTGCCCGGCCGCTCTCGACAATGATGTCCTCCACGAAGGTGTTCATGAGGATGTCGCACTTCTGCAGCAGATCCTCGTACATATTGTTGAGCACTTCCCGGGAAGCGTCCGTCCCGATATGCCGTATACGGGCGGGGAGGATCTTGAGCCCCACGCTGGAGGCCTTCCGGATGGTGTCCTTCACCACGGCTCCCGAGGGCTCGTAGGAGTTGTTGTCGGCACCGTACTCGACAAAAGCTTTGTCCACGTAGGCGATCATGTCGTGGAGCGCTTCCTCGCCGATGTTTTCTTCGAGGTTGCCGCCGAATCCCGTGGTGAGGGTCAGCTTCCCGTCCGAGGCTGACCCGGCGCCGCCCCAGCCCGACACGATGCTGCAGGACTCGCAGTTGAGGCAGGTCTTGCTTTTCCCCTCAACGATGGGGCACTTCCGCTCCCGGATCACCCGCCCCTTGTCCACTATCAGGACTTTCTTTCCGTGCCGCACGAGCTCCATGGCGGCGAAAATTCCGGCAGGACCGGATCCGACGATTATGGCATCATATATCATGAGTATTCCGCGCCCCGCGGGGCGCGCTGTTCCCTCCCGTCTGTCGTGTGCGGAGAGAGGGCCGCTACCGGCGTCCTCTCCGCTCCCTGCCGCCGCCCGGCAATCCCCGCCTCAGCGCCTTCAGCGTCTCCAGGTCCTTCCCGGAGGCTTTTTTTGACGCCGAGGCGGATGTCTGGATGCGGTCCATCTTTACAAGCACTTCGATGCTTTTCACGTCCACGCCGAGTTCCTCTGCCAGCCGGGCAGAGGTTACCCTCCTGAGCCTGCCGTCGGCGGAAGAATGGTCCCGAAGCCAGGTCCATGCCTGCCGGTAGAGAGCTTCCAGGTACTCGGCGCAATCGGGGCACAGGGGAGTCTTTTCTTCCTCCCCGCCGTCAAGATAGGCCCTGGAGCAATGATCGCATATTTTCAGTGCCACGGACGCTCCTCACTCCTCTGCATTTCATTTCTCTCCCGGCGGCGGTTCTTCCAGTCCCAGCCGTTCTTTCACTTCTTCGACAAAACGCTCGACTCTCGAGGGCGTGGTGATGAACGCCGGGTCGGAGAGATCCAGGGTCATGAGCCCGCCGTTGGAAAGCCCCGTCTCGGAGCGGACAAACTCCCGGAAGGAGGAATAGGCATCGTAGAGGGACTTCCAGTAGGATTCCCCTGCGGCCAGTTCATCCTCCCGGCCCCTGGCCCGTATACGGCGCATGATCTCTTCGAAGGGGCAGGACAGCACGATCATCAGCCTGGGCATGGCAAGGTGCTTCAGCAGCGAATCATAGAGCATGAGGTACGTGCCGAACTGGCTGTCCCGGAAATAGCCCAGCCGGTAGTACAGCGTCGCGTATATTTTGTCGCCGAAGACACTCCGGTCAAGAATGTAGTTCTCCGATTCGGAGGCGCAGAGATACTGGGCAAACCTGGTTACAAGGAAGTTCAGCTGCATGGGAAACGCCCACCGCCGCTCGTGGTGGAATCTCCGGAGAAGATCGTACTGGTCCCTGAATTCCTCGGGCATAACCTGCAGGCCGAGACGCTCCGAAAGCAGGTTCACCACGGTAGACTTCCCGCTTGCCGTCATCCCTTCGACAATGACCTGAACCCTTCCCATGGGATGCACCTCAGGGAATGGGCGGTGCGAGAACAGCCCGGTTCCCCCCGGCCCTCTTCGCTTCCCGCAGGGCGATCCCCGCCCGTTTCAAAAATTCTTCATTGGACATTTCCCTGCGGTATTCGCACACGCCGAAGCTGCAGAAAACCCCGCGCCCCGTAAAGAAATGGGAATGGCAGACCATGTCCCGTATCTTGTCCGCCATCTGGTGGGCCATGTAGCCGCTCATGGGCGTCAGGACGGCGAATTCGCCCCCTCCGAGACGGGCGAGGAAATCAGTGGGGCGGATGCGGCCTTTTACCGCGGTGCAGAAGTCCCGGAGGAATTTTTTCCCCCCATCTTCTCCCGCCTCCTCCATCAATTCCCGAAATCCGTCGATATCCATCAGGATGACGGAAAGGCTTCCGCGGTACCTGGCGGCTCTCTCCGTCTCGGTGGACAATAACCTCCCGAACCCCTCCCTGTCGGCTATCCCGAGGAGTTTGTCAGTGCCTCCGCTCCTCGCCTGAGAAGTCTTCTCACCGCCGGACGGGGCAGGCGCTTCAGGCAGGGGTGCCTCCGCAGCCGGTGCGGTCATTTCCCGAAGGGACAGCAGAAGGACCTGCCTGCCGCCCCGTTCGAGGGGAATGGCGGAAAGGAGAACGGGAACGGTCTCGCCGGAGGGGAGCGTGACGCTCTGTTCCATCTCCCGGACGGAGCCTTTTTCGCCGATTCCCGAGAAAAGGGCGTTTTTCAGAGATCCGAAGGGAAGGAACCCCAGATCGCCCAGGGTCTTCCCCTCGGGCCTTTCTCCCGAAAGGCCCGTTCGTTCCAGGAACGCCCTGTTGCATTCCATGATCCGCCCGTCGTCCCTGCCGACGATTACTCCAAGGTCGGACACCAGGGAAAACAGCCTGCGGAATTTCTCCTCCTCGGCACGGATTTTTCTCTCGGCAGCCCGCTGTCCAGTCTTCTCGCACAGCACCAGCGAAATGCCCGATATCTGCCCCTCCGGGGAAAAGACCGGGGCGAAGGAGATGGAAAAAAACTTTTCTCCGGCCTCCTGGCCTATCTCGGCCCCTTCTCCGGCAAGGGCCTTTTCTACGGCCAACCGGAAGGGAAGCCCCCTGTCCCCTTCGGGAAGCAGTTCCAGCATGGAGCGTCCCGCTTCAGGGGGATCTTTCCACATGGAGACGGCTTCTCTCCGGAAGCCTTCGGTCATGAACTGCAGAACGCAGTCCCTGTCGGTAACCGCCGCCAGGAGGTTTTCCGCGGACCAGGGAATTCCGGCTGGAGCATCCGCTTCCTCCGCGGGGTCATTCCGCCCCGGTGCCGGAATCTCGCACCCCACGGCGAGCATTGACGGTTCACCCCTGTATTCCATCGGGGTGACGGCCATATCGAGCCACCTCTCAACTCCCCCTTCGGAAACCACAGGGAAGGACCCGCGCCTTTCCCAGAGTTCGGCTCCGCCGCCCTGTTCCAGAAATTTTTCCACCTCGACGCAGTATCCCGGCGCCACGTAGTCCGTCAGGAGGAACCTCGGGCGTTCCCTGAGGGGAAAACCGAAGAAGGCTTCTCCCCTCCCGTTGAGATAGGTCACCCTTCCTCCCGAGAGGATCATCATGAGGAAGACCGGGTTTTCCGAAAGGGCGAGGTACCGGCGCTCCATATCCCGGAGAGCCGCCTCCTCGCGCTTCCACCGGGCGGAGTCTTTCTCCAGCCGGATGGTCTTCTGGATCAGGAAGTTGATTTTATCGGTTCCTTCATTGCCGAGGGGCTTTTCAAAACTCTCGTTCATCGGGTTTTACCCCTTCCTTCCAAAGAAAGATGCTCCATGAAATCACTTCCGCTGCAGGCGGAAATATCCGCCCGTGCAGCCCTTGACATCGGTGATGCAGATGAATCCCCTGTTTTTCGTGTGGGCAGTGATGACAGGGATGTCGCTTCGCCTGCAGATTATCTTGATGATCGTCCTCACGCCGTTGCGGCCCCGGCCGTAGAGCACCGTGGCGCCATAGCCGTCCTGCCGGATGTTTTCGATCATTTCCTTCGTTTCCGGGGTTCTGTCCATGATGAGCTCAAGAAGTACATAGGCGTTCAGCAGCCTCTCCTCAAGCATGGAGCCGATGAAGTTCCCGGACGAAAAGCCGGCGCAGTAGACCACCATCTGAAGCAGGCTCATTTCTCTTCCGCCGCCGAGGATGTGTCCCAGGGCCGTCAGGTACACCATCACTTCCACAAAGCCGATGGCGGCCGCAAGAGCTCTCTTTCCCCTCACGAGAAACAGGATGCGGACCGTGCCGCAGCTCACATCCACGATCCTGGCGCAGAAAATGAGAAGAAGCCCTACAAGGTCCATTGTGTCCGTCCGGGATGATGTGTTTTCTTCATTGAAAAACCTCCTTGCAAAACATCCATATTATCCTACCATAGAGCGAAAAAAGAAAAAGGGTCCCGATACGGAAAGGGTTATACCATCGTATAATGGACAAGTCCCTGCAGGGGCGTCGAAGCCATCATCCCGGAGAGGGGTGGAGCGAAATGGATATGGAAAGAACCATAATGCTTCTGGAAGAACGGGTTTCCTTTCTTTCCCTGGAAAGAAAGGCGGCCCTTCATGCCTTTGAAACGGCCCTCGACCTGAACGCCTTCACGGTGTCGCTCACGGGGCTCGACTCCCTCCAGGAAGTCCTCCGGGAGACGGCATCGAAACTGCGGTCCATGGAGCGGTTCGGTTCCCTGGCTTTTTTTCTTGCCGGCGAAGAGGACGGAACCCTCTACCCTGCCTTCGCAGACCCTCAGGGTGAGGAACAGACCCTCGAACGGGAACTCCTCCCCCTTATCGAAGACAGGACCGTGGCCTGGACCCTCAGAAGGAAAAAACCCATTCTTGTTTCCCGGCCCGGCGGACAGGGGAAACTTTTCCTCCATTCCCTCTCATCACCGTCGAAAGTGCTCGGGCTGTTTCTCGCCGTCATCGAAAAGAAAAACGAAGACGAAGACTACGAACCGTCTTTTCCCGATTTTCTCTCCATCGTCCTCGCCACCGCGGCGGGACTGGCGGACAACCTTCTCCTCAGGGCGAGGATCGACGAGCTGAACATGAGCCTCCAGGAGAAAGTCTACCACCTCGAAAAATCCAGGGAAGAGCTCTCCATCTACCGGGACAACCTGGAACGTGAGGTGGATATCCGGACCAGGGAGCTGGAAACAGCGAACGAGGATCTCAGGAAGGAAATCGAGGAACGGCGGCGCATGGAGGCCGAGGTGCGGTACAGGGCCTACCACGACGCCCTGACCGGGCTCGCCAACAGGGATCTTTTCTCCGCCCGCCTCCAGGAGGCCCTCGACAGGGATGAGCCCGTGGCCGTGCTTTTCATGGACCTGGACGGATTCAAGGGCGTCAACGACACCCTCGGCCATGACATGGGCGACAGACTGCTGCAGAAAATCGCCCGGAGGCTGAAACTGGAAGTGAGCGACAGGGATACGGTGGCCCGTATGGGGGGCGACGAATTCACCATCGTCGTGCCGTCGCCCCCGTCACGGAAAACCGTGGAGGATCTGGCGGCCCGCATCCTCCGCCGAGTGTCGAAAAAAGCGCTCCTTGCGGGAAAGGAGATCTCCGTAACCGCCAGCATCGGCATCAGCCTCTCCCCGGACAACGGCTCCACGGTCCAGGACCTCATGAAACACGCCGACGTGGCCATGTACACCGCCAAGGACATGGGCAAGAACAGGTTCGCTTTCCGGGACAGCCTCGCCTGACCCAAGAAAAAAGGGGAAGGCCCGTTCAGGACCTTCCCCGCAGAGTTCTTTCCTCAGCCCCGAAAACCTACTTGCCTGCCTCCCGGGCCTTTTCTTCCTTCACTTCTTCCTTTGTTTCTTCTTTCTTTTCCCCGACGATCTCAACCTTGTACTTTTCTCTCAGCCTGGCAAGCTCGTCCTGGTAGATCTTTCCCTTCTTGTCGTTTTCAAGGGCTTCTACGAGTTCGGCCTTTACCTCTTCCAGGGGGCGGACCGAGGCGTCCTTCTTCTCGACGAGCTTGATCAGGTGAAGGCCGAACTGGGTTTTCACGGGCTCGGCGGAAACGTCGCCCACCTTCATGGCGAAAGCGGCATCCTCGAACTCCTTGACCATCTGTCCTTTGGAGAAATAGCCCAGATCTCCGCCCTGCTCCTTCGACGGGCAGACGGAATGCTTCTTTGCCGCATCCTCGAAGGACATGCCCGCTTTCAGGTCTTCCCTGACCTTCTCCATTTCCTGGTCTCCGCTCACGAGAATATGGGAGGCCCTCACGCTTTCAGGAACGGTAAAATTCTCCGTGTTCTTTTCATAAAACTCGGCGATCTCTTCAGGAGTGACCTTCACGTCCTTCATCACCCTGTCGATGGCAAACCTGCGGATGATATCCTTTTTCACGCTTTCCAGCATCTCGACAAAACCGGGGTCTTTCTCCACTTCGAGCTCCCTGCCGAGAAGAAGAAAAAGCTCCATGTTGACCATTTCCTCGAGAATGGCCCGGTGCCCCATCTCGTTGTCGTACATGGCGGCCCTCTGGGGATCAAGCCTGCCCAGGATTTCCCTCACGTCCTTCAGCCGGATTTCCGTCTCCCCCACCCGGGCCATAACGGTCAGGGGATCTGCGGGAGCCTTCGCCTCGGAAGGGGCGGCCTTGACTTCGGGAGCAGGATCGCCGGTCTTCGCCGTTTCGGCGCCGGCGGCAAAGACGAGAAGAAGCAGGACGAGCAGTGCGGAACTCAGAGTACGAAACACTTTCATAGAAATTCCTCCCTGGATGGTGCGCATAGTAAACAGCGTCAAAACTGGAAAAGTGTACCACAAACGGAGGGGAAAAAAACGGCAGAAATGCTGAACCTCCCGCCACTCACGGGACTTTCGGGGGCAAGGGAAAAGAAAAACGGAATCAGGGATTTCCCAAAGACCACCCCATGATGGCAATGGCCCCTGCGCCCACGATATCAATGACACCCTTGAGAGTACTTCCCAGGCGGATTCTTCTGAACCCCAGCAGAACCAGAACGGCAGAGCAGCCGTACAAAATCAGGGGAGCTACTGAACGGGCAAAAAACATTCTCTATCGTCCTCCTTCGTTTGGCCTTCATATTGCCTCCGGCCCGAAGGATTGTCAATACCGGAAAAAGGAGGAAAAAGGAGGGGTAGAAAAAAGGAGGCCCCGCAGAAACGAAGGTCTGGGGCGGACCGTTCGCCTTGCGGGACCCGTGCGTGGGGAAGTTCATCAACCGAACGAAGTGATCGTATTTTGTAGTTGTATTTTCGGTCCTGACATAAGAAAAGCCAAGACTATTGGGCATTCAGGTCATTTTGTTCATATTGTTTACGGTTTCGTGACCAGGGCCTATAATAACCCCGAAAGGGGAGGATACGTATGGATTTACAACTTCCCGTGCGGGTGCTCATCGCAGAGGATGATCCCATGGTCTGCAGCCTCCACGTACAGGCCGTCCGCCAGCTGTCAGGTTTCGCAGTCGCGGGAACCGTCAGCGACGGATTCGAGCTTCTCGAATTCTTCAAAAGAAACACCGCCGACCTTATCGTCATGGACATCTTCATGCCCCGCCTCTCCGGCCTCGAAGCCCTCAAAAGACTCAGGTCCAGGGGAAATACATCCGACGTAATCCTCGTCTCCGCAGGAAAAAAAGCCGATCTTGTCTCCAGGGCACGGACTCTCGGAGCCTTCGATTATATGATCAAGCCGTACTCCCTCCAGAGATTCAGGGCATCCCTGGAAAACTACATGGAACACAGGATGCGGCTCCGTGCCGTCAGGGATGAAACGACCCAGGAAGAAGTTGACGCCTTCTTCGAGATCGGGCATCGGTCTTCCGGCCCTGCCGGGGAAGAAGAAGTCCTTCCCAAGGGGTTCCAGAAGGAGACCCTCGCCCTGGTCGCGGGAACCCTGGGCGAATCCGGCAGCCCCACCGCCCTGGAACTGGGCGACAGGCTCTCCATCTCCCGTTCCACGGCACGGCGATACCTCGAATACCTCGCAGAAAAAGGGCTGGCGGAGATCAGTTTCGAATACCGCACCAGCGGCCGTCCTCTGAAACGCTACACTACCCCGGGCAAGAAATGACAGGACGCCGCCCTTCAGCACCGGCATCAGCGGGAATACCGGGCGCCTCCGGGCGGGAGCGCCGCGAAATCCGACGGTGCCTGGAGGAAATTCTTCTTCTCACCGGAGATGCAGAAACAAAAACCATGCCGCCCCACAGCGCCGCCGATCGCTCCGCTTCAATCAGGCGCCTGGCTGAAGAGGCCCTTTCCCTTCTCGGCGGTCCTTCCTTCCTTCCGGACGAGAAAAAAGCACCGGAGAAAGCGGCACTCTTCTCCATAACCTCGGTCTGCTTCGCAGCTGCAGGATCGGCTGCAGCGAAAGGAGCGCCTTCTGCCGCCAGGGTGGAAATCGACCCGTCGGTTCCCTCCCTCGTGGAAGGAGACCCGCTCATGCTGGAGCACATGCTGGATGAAATCATCGGGAAAGCAGCCGGGGCAGGAAACGGGAAGATCATACTTTCCGCCGTCGCCAGGCGAAACCTTCCGGAAGGTATTGAAATACTCTTCTCCGCGGGAGAGGCAAAAAACAGCCCGTCCTTTGCCATGACCTTCATCGACTCCTCTCCGGAAGAGGACGGAGGAACACCGTCCCTCGCCCTTCTGGCCGAGGACAACCCCCTGAGCGCCAGGATCATGGAATCAAACCTGGAAGCCCTGGATTTCAGGGTCATGACGGCCTCCAACGGGAAAGAGGCCCTTGCCCTCGCTGAAGAGCACAGGTTCGACATCATTCTCATGGACATCCAGATGCCCGAAATGGACGGAATGGAGGCAACCCGGGCACTTCGGCGGATGGAAAGGAAAAAGGGCCGGAGGGTTCCCGTTCTGGCCGTTTCCGCCTCCCTGGAAGAAGAGGACAGGAAGAGATGCCTCGAAGCAGGCATGGACGGTTTTTTGCCAAAATCCTCCTCACCTGAGGCCATGGCGCGGACCATCTCATCCCTTCTGCCCGGAAGAGAATTCCTGACGGCCCGGGAAAGAGAGGAAGAATCCCCGCTGCTCTCCGCAACCGGAGGAAACCGGGAAGCGGCGGCGGAAGCCGCTGCAATTTTCCTGAAGACGACCCCCCCGCTCATGGCGGAAATGAAGCGGGCGGTCGCTCATGGCGACCGCCTTCTGCTGGTATCCCATGCCCACAGGTTAAAGGGCAACCTCGCATTTTTCGGGGCGGAAAAGGCAGCCGGACTTGCGAAAGCCATGGAGGACACGGCAAAAAGCAGGGCTCTTGAAGGACTCCCTTCCCTGCTCTACTCCCTCATATCGGAGGTCAACCGCCTGCTGGCCGAATTACGAAAGGAATGGGGCCCCCGCTGAGTTTCCTCCCCTAGCGGAGCCTCAGGCGGGTGAACTCGTCATCGGCGAGGTCGATCCACAGGAGCTGTTCCGCGAGAACCGTTCCCTTCCCCGTAAGAAGCTTCACTGCCTGGGCACATTCCAGGGCTGCCACAAGGGCGGGGGTGAAGGGCGGATTGCCTGTTTCCGTCTCGACTCCCGTATCCGACTCGCCGGCGAGGTACCCTGTAAGCGTCTCGTCTCCCGGAAGTACGACACCCACCTGCCCCCAGAACCCGGCGATGGCTCCCGAAACGAGAGGAATCCCCCTGGAAGCGCACTCCGCAAACAGTACTCTCCGGGATGTGAGGCTGTCGAGACAGTCCACCGCCAGATCCACGCCCTCGAGAATTCCCTCCGCCGTGAAGGAGTCGAATCGGCACTGCCTTCCCTCGGCCTCCACGGCACCGTTGATCTCCATGGCCCTTGCTGCCGCCGTCCTTGCCTTTGATTTACCGAGCAGCTCCTCCGTTGCAAGGAGCTGCCGGTTCAGGTTCGTTTCGTCGAAAACATCACCGTCAACAAATACGAGGCGCCCCACCCCCGCCCGGGCCAGCAGGTCTCCCACGAGCCCCCCCAGGCCGCCGCAGCCTATAACGGCCGCGCAGGACGAGAGCAGGCGAAGCTGACCGTCGGGTCCGAGAGTCCCCATGCTCCGGATATATCTCGACGGAACGTAGCCGTTTTCGAGACAATAAATCTCCGCTTCGGCGGGAGAAAGTCCCTCCATGGCAGCAGCCTTCCTGAGTTCCAGAAAGGATACCATTTTCCAGGGGCCCACCGCCTCAGCGGAATACACCACAGTATCAAACCAGCTCACCGACACTCACCTCCGTTTCCGGAATTATACAGGAAAGATTACCCCAAAGAATTGACAGACTTCACAAATTGGTATAAAAAGTAACAGGGGTGAGCAGAATCATTCCCCGAAAATGAATATGCCTTCGACCTGCAAAATCTCCAGAAGATTCTGCAGGCACTGGGTCTGGAAAGCGATTTCCATTCCTGCCGCATTTGCAAAGGAGGATCAGCCGGCTTCAGCCGGTGGTCCTCCTTTTTTCATTTCACCCCTTTCAAAATACAGGATGCACAAAATCAAGGAGGCGAAGAGATATGGACAAGTTCGGCAAAGTACTGCGCGTCAATCTCTCCAACGGAACCGTCGCAAGCGAGAGTCTCTGTGAAAAAACCCTGAAGGACTACATAGGCGGCCGCGGATATGCCACGAAGGTGCTTTACGACGAGGTACCCAAAGGCACCGATCCCCTCTCCCCCGAGAACAAGCTCATTTTCGCCAACGGCCCCCTCACCGGCAAGGGAGCTCCCTCCGCCGGACGGTACATGGTCATCACCAAGAGTCCCCTCACTGGATGCATCGCCAGCAGCAACTCGGGCGGATTCTGGGGAGCCGAGCTCGCCAGGGCGGGCTGGTTCATGATCATTCTCGAGGGCAAGGCGGCTAAACCCGTCTATCTCTGGATCAACGACGACAAGGTGGAGATCCGCGACGCCGCCGCCGTCTGGGGCAAGGACAGCCATGCGGCCACCGACGCCCTTCTCGAAGCCGTGGGCGATTCCAAGGCGAAGGTCACCTGCATCGGCCCCGCCGGTGAAAGGCTTTCGAAGATCGCGGCGATAATGAACGACAAGAACCGGGCTGCAGGACGGAGCGGTGTCGGCGCCGTCATGGGCTCCAAAAACCTCAAGGCGGTCGTGGTCAAGGGCAGCGCCCGCCCGTACGTGGAAAACCAGGATGAGATGAAGGCCGTCCTCGCCGGGGCCATGGAAAAACTGAAGACCAACCCCGTCACCAGCCAGGGCCTCCCCACCTACGGAACCGCGGTCCTCGTGAACATCATCAACCAGCTCGGCGGCTACCCCAAGAACAACTGGCAGGGAGCCTACTTCCCCGAGGCTGACACCCAGTCCGGCGAAACCCTCGCCAAGGACTTCCTCACCAAGAGATACTCCTGCTTCGGCTGCCCCATCGGCTGCGGCCGGGTCACGAAGGTCGGCGACCGCGAGGGCGAAGGCCCTGAATACGAGACCATCTTCGCCTTCGGCGTCTGCTGCGGTGTCGAACGTCTCGAGCCCATCATCGAGGCCAACTATCTCTGCAACGAATACGGCCTCGACACCATAAGCGCCGGTGTCACCATCGCGGCGGCCATGGAGCTCTACGAAAAGGGACTGATCAAAAAGGAAGAACTGGAAGGCGGCCCCGAGCTCCGCTTCGGCAGCGATGACGCCGTCACCTACTGGACGAAAAAGATGGGGCTCGTGGAAGGCCTCGGCAAGAAGCTCGCAGAGGGCTCCTACAGGCTGTGCGAAATGTACGGCCACCCCGAGTTCTCCATGACCGTCAAGAAGCAGGAGATGCCCGCCTATGACGGACGGGCCATCCAGGGAATCGGCCTGAACTACGCCACGTCGAACCGGGGAGGATGCCACGTGAGAGGCTACACCATCTCCCCCGAAGTCCTCGGACTTCCCGAGAAGCTCGACCCCGTGGATATCAGCACAAAGCCCACATGGGTCATGATTTTCCAGAATCTCACCGCGGCCATCGACGCCTCCGGCATGTGCCTCTTCACCTCCTTCGCCCTCGGAGCCGACGACTATGCAGCGTTCCTCAAGGCAGCCACGGGCTTCGACTATGACGGCGCCGCAGCCCTGCAGGCGGGAGACCGCATCTGGAACATCGAGCGTATGTTCAACCTCCGCGAAGGCCTCGATCCTGCGAAGGAAGACACCCTTCCCGACAGGCTGCTCAAGGAGCCCATTCCCGACGGTCCTTCCAAGGGAATGCTCAGCCGCCTTCCCGAAATGCTGCCCGAGTACTATAAAGCCCGCGGATGGGATGAAAAGGGCGTTCCCACCGATGCGAAACTCCAGGAACTGGGACTGAAGTAAGACCTGCTGCCGAAAGCCCCTCCCCTGAACCCGGGGAGGGGCTTTTTTGCGCTCTGGAAAAAGAGCCGGTTTTCGGATATGATGTTTCCATGATAAAAGTTTTGTTTTTCGCCACCATCCGGGATCTCACCCGGGAAAAAGAAACCGCGGCAGAAGGCGCCGATACCGTCATGGAACTCCTTCTTCAGCTCTCGGACCGCTACGGTCCGGATTTCCGGGAGGAAGCCCTCGATGGAGACAATATCTCCGACAGGCTCATCGTTCTTGTCAACGGACGGCACATCGCCCATACCGGAGGAGGAGAAACGCACCTCTCCGAGGGTGACACCGTGGCTGTTTTTCCCATCATCGGGGGAGGCTAGTCCGCCCTGTCCCCCGGCATGATGCCTCGCCCACAATTCCCTGAAAAGGAGTAAACCACTTGAAAAGACCAGTCGAGCTTACCGATCTCCTGCGGTACCGCTTTCTCTCCGCGCCTGAATTCTCCCCTGACGGCAGCGCCGTCTGCTTTTTTGTCCACCAGGCCGACTACGACAACAACAGCTATACATCCAACCTCTGGCTGTACGACCTGCCTTCGGACTCGCTCCGGCAGCTGACGTCCTCGGGCAGGGAGAAGGCCTTTGCGTGGATGCCCGACGGCCGTTCCGTCCTTTTCTCCAGCGGCCGGAACGACGCGAAAAAGACGGAAACGGCCCTCTACGTCATCGACATCTCCGGCGGCGAAGCCACGCATCTCCGTACCCTCCCGAGGGCGCTTTCCTCCCTTTCCCCCATGGCCGACGGTTCCCTGATCGCCCTTGGCGTGGACGAACCTTCCTTCGACAACCCCTACGACGCGGACATGATGTTCTTTGACCAGGTCCCCTTCTGCTCCAACGGCAAGGGCTACACGGGCCAGAAGAGGAAGCGGCTGTACCGCTACGCCCCCGACGGAACGGAACAGCAGCTTACCCCCGATCTTCTGGACGCTGAGAATTACACCCTGTCCGAAGACGGCAAGAAGGCCCTGGTCTGGGGTCCGGTCTTTACGGACGTCAGGGGGCAGTACAGCGCCCTGGTGGAAATTGAAACGGCCGGCGGCGGAGTGGTGCGGGAAATCCTCCCCGGAACGGGCTTCTCCTGCAGGTGGGCTGGCTGGCTGGACGGGCAGATCCTGGTCACAGGAAGCAACTACGCCGCCCACGGAGTCAACGAGAACGTGAAATTCCACCTGGTCGGCGACGGAAAAACCCTCTGCATCACCCCCGGGCTCGACAGGGGACTCAGGAACTCCGTCGGCTCCGACTGCCGCTACGGCTCCACCGACCTGAACCTTGCCTTCTCCGCTGAAGGCGGCAGGGCCTGGTTCGTCTCCACTGACAACTTCCGCTCCCACCTCCACACCGTGGACGCATCAGGAAAGGTGGAACAGTTCACCTCGGAGCTTTTCTCCGTGGACGACTGGAGAATCCGGGGAGGCAGGGCCGCCGTGGTGGGCATGAAGGGACTGCAGCTCCAGGAGCTCTATCTAGCAGACGGCCGGGAAGAGCGGCAGCTCACCCATTTCAACGACTGGGTCGCCGAAGAGTGCCTTCTGTCCGTCCCCGAGCATGTGACGGTGGACAACGGCACGGAAGAACCCCTCGACGGCTGGTATATGAAGCCGGTGAACTTCGAGGAAGGGAAACGGTATCCCTCCATCCTCAATATCCACGGGGGCCCGAAGTTTGTCTACGGCGACGTGTTCTTCCATGAAATGCAGTATTGGACCTCAAAGGGCTACGCGGTCTTCTTCTGCAACCCCAGGGGCAGCGACGGCAAGGGCAACGGCTTCGACGACATCAGGGGAAAATACGGCACCGTGGACTACGACGACCTCATGACCTTCACCGACTGGATCGTGGACAACGTACCCTTCGTGGACGGAGACAAACTGGCCGTAACGGGCGGATCCTACGGCGGCTACATGACCAACTGGATCATCGGCCACACGGACCGCTTCAGGGCCGCCGCCTCCCAGAGGAGCATCAGCAACTGGATCTCCAAGATGGGCATCTCCGACATCGGCTACTACTTCGTTCCCGACCAGCAGGGGGCCGACATCTGGAGCGACCATGAAAAACTCTGGCAGCACTCTCCCCTGAAATACGCCGACAGGGCGAAGACCCCCACTCTCTTCATCCATTCCGAGGAGGACCACCGGTGCGAGCTCACCCAGGGACTCCAGATGTTCACCGCCCTCAAGCTCCACGGCGTGGAGACGCAAATCTGCGTCTTCCGGGGCGAAAACCACGAGCTCAGCAGGAGCGGACGTCCGCGGCCCAGGCTCACCCGCCTGCGGAAAATGACCGAGTGGTTCGACCGGTTCCTCACCGCCGGGGAAGAATAGCGAAAGGGGCAGGCCAGAAAAGGCCTGCCCCTTTTTCATGTGTGCGGCAGCTCTGCCTACAGCCCGAGCAGCGCTCCAGCCACGGCCCCGGCCACCACGAACAGGGCGGGGTGGATCTTCGTAAAAATCATCAGGAGCAGGGTCACCCCTCCGATGATCCAGGTCAGAACCCCCGTCAGTGAGCCGAAGGACATGTCGTAGGCGGCATAGGCCAGCAGGGCCACCACCACGGGGCGGAGCCCCTTCAGCATGCTCGTGACCCTGGGGTTGCCGCTGATCATGGCCACAAACCTCAGGAGCAGGATCAGGACGATGACGCTCGGGAGCACCGTTCCCGCCAGGGCGGCAAGGGCGCCGGGAGCCCCGCCGACGTCATACCCTATCACCACCGACATCTTTGTCGCTATGGGGCCCGGAAGGGCATTCCCTATGGCGAGAATATCCACAAAGTCGGTGACGGACATCCACTGCTGGATGTTCACCACTTCCTCCTTGATGAGGGGAACCATGGACGGTCCGCCGCCGTACCCCACGCACCCTATTTTCAGAAAAGACCAGAACAACGCCAGAACCGCGCTCATCTCACACTCTCCCCTTCCGGGCAGGCATTTCCCTGCTGATAACCATCATGGCCCGCCCTCCTACAGTTTCAGCGCAATACCCGCCACGGCACCGGCAACGATGATCAGGGCGGGGTGAAGGGGCGAAAAAATCATCAGGGCCAGGGAAACGGAGCCGATGACCCAGGTGGTCCGGTTTTTCAGCGCATTCGGCCCCATGTCCCAGGCCGCGTAGGCAAGCATGGCCACCACCACGGGACGGAGCCCCCGCAGCATGCTCGTCACGAGGGGATTGTCCTTCACAAGGGAGACAAACCCCATCAGGACCAGCAGGGCAAGGGCACTCGGCAGAATGATCCCCGCAAGGGCCACCAGTGCTCCCGGCCACCCGGCCTTCCGGTATCCGATGGCGGCTGCCATCTTGGTGATAATGGGCCCGGGGAGGGCATTGCCTATGGCCAGTGCATCCATGAAATCCTCCGTGCCGATCCATTTCCGGCGCTCGATCACCTCGGCCTTCAGCAGGGGCACCATGGACGGCCCTCCGCCATAGGCTACGGACCCGGTCTTCGCAAAGGACACGAACAGGGCCAGAAGATCTTTTCCCAAAACAACTCCTCCTTCATTCCGTTTCCTGATGTACGGCAAAAACGTTCCTGCGAAGGGATCTTCGCAGGAACGCCGAATCTCGAACCATCTTCCGTGTACGGTGCATTTTCGATTTTAGATGATTCTCCGGTTTTTTTCAATCGCACCGGCCTTCAGCCTAAATCCGCAGGCAGCGGGGAGCGTCACCGGTGCTCGCTTGGGCCGCCGGTGCAGATTGTCGTCCTTGACAACTGCACCTGAAACCGACATCCTTGTCGGTTTCTCGGCCCGGGCGCTGTGCCCGGCGACACTCCCTCTGCCAGGAGAAGCTGCGGATTTAGGTTCAGGACGACACGAGGGGGAACGTTATCCCGGGAGAGGGATTCCCCGGTACTTCACCGTCCGGCAAGAGCGGCCTTCGCTTTTTCCCAGGGCAGGACGGACAGGGGCATGGCCGCCCTGACGGTCTTCTTCGGGTCCACTACCTGGCTGATCCTCAGGTCCATGGAAAGGGAGCACAGAATGAGGGCATCTTCGAAGGAAAGGCCCAGAGCTTTCCGCACCAGGTCGGTCATGGCCTCGCTCGCTGAAGTGACGGCCCGCTCGATGGATTCTTCCGAAGCGATGATGACGATCTCTTTCTCCGTCACGGCAATGGGCCACGGAGCGGATAACCCCTTCAGCAGGTCCAGGACGACGGTGACCCTGGCGGGTACTTCCGCTCCCGAACAGCCGATTTCACCGTCCCCCATCACCGCGTGGCAGTCGCCGAGGGCAAGCATGGCACCGCTCCGGCGCACGGGAAACCAGACTGTCGTTCCCTTGCGGATATCGGTGGTGTCCATGTTTCCTCCGTGGGCTGCCGGGGTACCGGTGGGGAAGATCCCTTCCTCAGGAGCCACCCCGATGACACCGATCATGGGCTTCAGGGGCAGGGTAATGCCTGCAAAGGTGCAGGTGCCTTTTTCCCGGTCAATCATGACCACTCTGGTAACAGGCTTTTCCACTTTTCCCGGAAGGGCGCCTTCTCCGGGAATGACCACTGAAACGGCCTGCTCTTCCACCCGGATATCCTCTATGAACACGCCGAGGAGGTCTCCTTTTTCCGCCCCCCTGACGGCCACAGGTCCGGTGGCCGGGTTGATGTAATCGAAGTTGATTTCAGTGCACAGGTCGTTTTCCGACCCGATCTGCCCGGCAAAACAATCATTCGTCTCGAAGAGGATCCTCTCCCCGGGAGAAACCTCAAGGACGGGCTTCATCTCTGCGCTGAAGGCGTAGATGTTGTTATCTGACGTGACGATATTCATGGACATTCCCTCCAATTCTCCGTTTGCTCCGTGAATTTCCACTTAACCGAACCAAGAGTACCATATTTTAAACAGGGGGCAATCGCGGGAGAAAAAAAGAGCCTCCGTTCACCGGAGGCTCTTGGGGCATCATTGACTGCGCTGCCGTTTTCTCTCAAAAACCCCGCACGGGGGTTTGCTCAGCTCCCTCAGCTGCCGCCCGGCTGGGGTGCAGGCCGGGGCTGCGGACGGGGCTTGGTCTTACCGGAAGATGAACCGGTGCCGTCCTCTTCCATGGCAAAGGAATTGATCAGGTCCATCATGGCGGATTCATACTTGTTCATGGCGCTTTCTTCGCCGATGGAGAACATGAAGGCGATGCTCTCGCCTTTTCCCGCCATAAGTACGACGCTGACGAACACGTCCGTTCCGTCGGATGTCCCCGAACCGCCGAATTCTATGGCCCGTATGCCGTTCAGGTCAAGTTCGGTGCCGTCGTCGAGTTCGAGATCAGGCACCACCTCTTCAGCCACGTCACCCACCATTTCCATGGCCAGCTCGAAGGCTTCCTCTCCCTCGGTTTCGCCGAAAATGAGCATCACATCCCCATCCGGAGGGGTGAACATAGTTCCCATTTTCGAATCCTTCGCTTCCCATGAAGCCGGAAGAGAAAAGGAAATCCCCGATGATTTGAGGACATAGGATTCCGCGAAGGAGGGAGCCGAAAGCGAAAAGGCCAGAAGTACCGCGATTGCTGCAATGACAAGTTTTTTCACGAGTTTCATCCTCTCTGGAAAGGGTGTGGAAAAGCGGGGGCCTGCAAGCCCGGAATGAGTGACACTGCTTCTTGCTTTGTGTTATAGACTATACTGCTTATCACTAAAAAAATAAATAGCCTTTACTATAACTTTACATTTCTCGCTTTCATTCAGCATCTTCGGAACGATCACCGAAAAAAAGCCGCCCCCGAAGGGGCGGCGCTCGAACAGGATCTCCTACTTCAGCACCATTTTCTTCTCTCCGGCCTGGTAGACCGCGGAGAGTCCGGCATAGATCTCCCGGATCTTCGCTATGCGCGCATCGGCCTTTTCCGGTTCCTGGAGCCCCTGGGCGATGTCCAGCAGCGACCGGCTGGTGTAGTAGATGTTTTCCTTCGTGGGGGAGACACAGCCGAAGACCTCCCGAAGCATTCTCAGGTCGTGGGGGATGTTGAAAACGTCCTGGGTCTGCTCATAACCGAAGAAATAGTAGATTTCCCGAAAACCCGCCCATGCGAGAGCGGAGATGCACATGGAGCAGGGTTCATGGGTGGAGAGGAAAATGCACTCCGACGGGTCCGGGTGCCCCTGGAGCTCGTAGAACAGCTTGATGGTATACACCTCTCCGTGCCAGAGGGGCGAAAAGGCTTCGTGATTCGTCCCCGCCACCACCAGGGAGAGGTCGTCCTTCCGGAGCACCGCCGCGCCGAAGACCTTGCAGCCGATAGCCACTCCGCGGGCGGTCAGGGGCACGATATCCCCTTCGATCACATCAAGCATGCGGTAAAACAGCTTTTCCTTCTCCACACCATCATCCCCTTTCGGCGTATTATTTCTTTTCCGGCAGAATGCTGAACACCACGGCGATGATCTTTTCCTGGACGGATCCTTTCTCAACGGGCCTCCACGAGGCCCACTCAGGAAAGATCGTTCACTGGTCCACCAGTCCCTTCGTGTCAAGGGCATAGTCAAAGGAATCCTGGACACGGTACTCGCTTCCGTCGAGGCGAATGTTCCACTGCAGTATCTCGATCAGGTTCTGCCCCGGGATCACCAGGTGAACATAGGTTTCCGCCACCTGCTCCGCCCCGGGGACGCAGTCGTCCACCAGCCTCGTGCGGTCGGCGTAGAGTGAATACACTACGCCGTCAACCTCGGCAATTTTCCGCAGGTCCCCCTTCCATGCCGGATGCCCCCAGGCGGCTGCACTGCCGAGGAACACCAGCAGAAAGGCGGTAAAAAACAGCCTTCTTCTCATAACCATTCACTCCTTCTCTTCCGGATATACCGGTTCTCGTGCGCTCCGGCTGTTATTTTACCAGTTGACAGGGATAAAACTACAGGGGATTATGGCGGAGAGTGAAAAAACGGAGAGGTGACATGTATGGCAATTCAATACCTGAGAGTTGTGAACCGGGACCAGTGCATCGGCTGCTTCAGCTGCATGTACGCCTGCTCCCGGATGGTCCGGAATGCGGGCGGCAGCGGCAAGGCGGCCCTCAGGGTCAAGGGGTACGCCGGAGTGGAGGGGGCCTTCTCCATCCGGGTCTGCGCCCGGTGCGAAGATCCCGACTGCGCAAAAGCATGCCCGACAGGAGCGCTGACCGCAGCCCCCAACGGCGGGGTGCGGCTGAAAAAAGACCTCTGCATCTCCTGCGGCGCCTGCGTGAAGGCCTGCGCCATCAGCGCCCTTCAGTGGGACGAGGAGGAACGGCATCCCATTCCGTGCATCTTCTGCGGCCAGTGCGTAAAGTACTGCCCCAACAACGTACTCGCCATGACCGAAAAAACGGAAGGAGGCGACCGGAGATGAAGGGAAGAACCCTGCACGTGGACCTGGCCTCCGGGACAGACCGGCTGCTCGACGACAACCGGCTTTTCTCCGAATGGCTCGGCGGATCGGCTGCCGCCACGGAACTCCTTTTCCGGTACGGAGCCCCGAAGGGCGACCCCCTGGCCCCGGAAAGCCCTGTGATCTTCGCCATCGGTCCCTTCAGCGCCCTGTACCCTGTGGCCACGAAGACCGCGGCCCTCTTCAAGTCTCCTCTCTCCGGAGAGCTGGGAGAATCCCACGCCGGGGGGCGGCTGGCCATGTCTTTCCGGGAGGCGGGCATCGCCGCCCTTGTCATCACCGGCAGGGCGGAGCGCCCCTCTTACCTGGCCATCGAAAACGACACCGTCGCAGTCAAATCGGCCTCGACTTTCTGGGGTCAGTCGGCCACGGCCACCGACCGGATTCTCCGGGAAGCGGAGAGCAAAACGGGACGAAAAATTTCAGTTGTCCGCATCGGTCCCGCCGGGGAACGGCTCTCTCCCATGGCCTGCGCCACCGTGGACGGCTCCCGCCATTTCGGCCGCCTCGGCCTCGGCGCCGTCCTGGGGAGCAAGAACCTCAAGGCCATAGTCGTCAGCGGGACGAAAACCCTGCCCCTGGCGAAACCGAAGGAGTTCAAAGCCGTTTATGACATACTGTACGACCGGGTCGTCAGGTCGAAGGAAATGAAAAAATACCACGACCTGGGCACCGCCGCCAACGTCCGTCCCCTCTCCATGATACGGGGGCTCCCCACACGGAACTTCTCCCAGGGCAACTTTGAAGGGGCCGATGACATCTCCGGGGAACGGTTTGCCGGGGAATTCCTGGTGCAGCACACGGCCTGCGCCCACTGCCAGTGCGGCTGCATCCACCTCGCCGAACTGCGGGAGGAGTTCGCCCCGTACCACTACAGCACGAACAGGGTCTCCTACGACTACGAGCTGATCTACGCCATGGGAAGCATGCTCAGCCTTTCCTCCCCCGAGGACGTTCTGAAGCTCCTCCTGGTTACGGAAAAGCAGGGGTGGGACGTCATTTCCCTGGGCTGCACCCTTGCCTGGGCCACGGAATCCTTCCTCCGGGGAACCCTTTCCCTCGCCGAAACGGGAGATCTGCCCCTCTCCTTCGGAGACGGTGCGGCGTATCTCGAAATGCTGGAACGCATGGCAAAAGGACAGGGAGAATTCTACCGGGACCTGGAGAAGGGGTGCGCCTTCTGCGCCAGGAAATACGGCGGGGAGGAATGGGCCGTCCAGTACGGCGGCGTGGAGCCGGGGGGATACATGACCGGTGAGAACTTTGCCGTCACCTGCATGATGGGGGTGCGCCACTCCCACCTGGACGACACAGGATACTCCATCGACCAGAAGCTCCTGAACGCCGCCCAGCCGCTGGAAGACCAGGTCCGGGCCCAGGTGAAGGAAGCCCGGTGGCGCATGGTACTCAATTCCCTCATGATCTGCCTCTTCGCCCGGGGCGTCTACGATGAAGAGATAATCCTCAGCGGACTGGACGCCCTCGGCCTGGAGTGGGACGCAGAAAAACTGCAGGCCATGTCGGAAAAGGCCCTGCTCCGAAAATACGAATGGAAGGCTCTCTGCGGCTTCGATCACAGTTTGGTGAAGATTCCGAAAAAAATGTACTCCGTCCAGACGGCCACGGGGCTTATCGGACGAGAATCCCTGGAGGAAAGGCTCCGGCTGTACCGGAAGTACGCCGGGCTGCTGTAAACCCAGGGAAAGCGGGAGTTGTGCCGGAGGAGCGGATGAAAACAGGGGAGCCCTTTCGGGCTCCCCTTCGCTGTTCTTTTTGGTCGGTGCCGTTCCCTCAGAATCCTGTCACCGCACCGCCGTCCACCGGGAGAATCACTCCCGTGACGAAAGAGGCCGCAGGGCTGCTGAGGTAGACCGCCGCGTCGCCGATGTCCTCCGGGTCGCCGAAACGGCCCATGGGGGTCCGCCCGAGGATCTTCGCCTTCCGCTCCGGGTCGCTGTTCACAGCCCTGTGCATCATCTCCGAGTTGATCCACCCCGGGGCGATGGCGTTCACCCTCACTCCCAGAGGGGCCAGTTCCGCCGTCAGTGCCCGGACCATGCCTCCCACGGCGCTCTTCGCGGCCGTGTAGCCGATGACCTGGGGCATGCCGATGAAGGTGGTCATGGAGGCGATGAAGAGGATATGTCCATGCTTCCGGGCAGCCATGGACGGCGCGAAGGCTTTGGACATGACGAAGCTTCCGCTCACATGGGTCCGCAGGACCTTGTCGAAGTCCTCGTAGGCCGTCTCCAGAAAGGGCTGCTTGTGGTGGATTCCGGCGTTGTTCACCAGTATGGACACGGGGCCGAACTTTTCTTCCACTGTCCGGGCGAACTCTTCCGCCCCCCGGGTATCCGTCACGTCCCCGACGATATATCCGGCCCTGTCTCCCAGCTTATCCGCAGCCGTGCGCAGCAGTTCTTCCCGGCGCCCGGCAAGCACCACACGGGCGCCTGCCCGGATCATGGACTCAGCTATCCCGAAGCCGATCCCCGTACCTCCACCGGTGATGAGGGCCCGTTCTCCTTCCAGGGAGAACCGGCTGTACTTTCCCGTCATTGTCATCCCTTCTCTCTTCTCAATGCCCTGCCGTCGATCCTCAGAGGATCCCGTAGGTCTCGAAGGCCTTCGTGGTGCTCATTCCGGCCTCGATGGCCTTCCGGACCGTCTTTTCTCCCGCCGCCTTCTCCAGGGCCTTCTCCACCGCTTCGTCGGCGACCTTCGAGGGGATAATAAGCACACCGTCCACGTCGCCGAAGACGATGTCCCCGGGAAGAACGGTCACGTTCCCCACTTCGAGCCTGCACCGGTAGTCCGCCACCTGGGTCCGCACCGAAGAATCCTGGGCGTAGCAGCCCATGCTGAACACCGGCCAGTTCTGCTCCAGGACCTGGGGCGTGTCCCTGTGCCATCCGTCCACCACGGCACCCACGGCGCCCCGCGTCCTGGATGCCGCCGTGAGCAGCTCGCCCCAGTAGGCGCATCGCCTGCCGCCTCCCGAGGCAAGGTAGACTTCCCCTTCCTCGAGCTGGTCCAGGGCCTCGGTGAGAAGGCCGAAGGGCTTTTTCTGCACGCCGAAAACATCGATCATGAGCACCGTCATGGCCCGCCCGGCAAGTTTCATGTCATCCCTCAGGGGGCGGATCGCCTGGGGCAGGAACTGGTGGTAGTATCCCATGGCGTCCAGGATGTCCCCCACCACAGGCGTATACAATTTTTCCTTCATCAGGGCGAAAAGTTCCCTGTCGCTGTTCCACTGCATGGCACGACCTCCCGCTTTCGTTGTTCCGGCCCGCTTCCGGGCTCAGCCTGAAAAGACGGTCTCCCTGCGGGAGACGCACATCCTGTCTATTCCGTCCCAGTCCACTTCCACGCCGAGGCCCGGCCCCTCCGGCACCTCGATGAAGCCGTCCTCCGAAATCGTCAGGGGTTCCTTCATGGGGAAGCGGAAGTTCTCCTCCGGCACGAAATACTCGAAGAACTCGCAGTTCCGGACGGCGCAGGAAACATGAAGATTGGCCACGTCCATGAGGGCCATGGTGGTGGTGTGGATCTCGCAGTTGATGCCGAAGGCCTCCGCCAGGTGGGCGATCTTCAGGGTACCCGTCACGCCGTTCTTCCAGGAGACATCCGCCCGGACAATATCCACCCCGCCGAGGGCGATGGCCTGGGCCACTCCCCAGTGGGCCCCCCTCGTGGTCTCCGTGGCCGCCACGGGAATGTCCAGGGTCTCGCAGAGCCTCCTGTACTTCGACAGCTCGAAGTCCCGGAAGGGCTCCTCCAGCCAGCGGTAGTCCAGTTTTTCCAGGTGGCGTCCCACTCTCACGGCCTCATCGAGGGTATACTCCGCCACGGGGTCGGAGAACAGGGTCACGTCCTTCCCCAGGGCGTCCCGGAGGGCCTGGTGGATCTCCATGTCCTTCTGCCACGGACCGCCGGGATGGGCCTTGTAGGCCCGGATTCCCCGGTCCCGGTAGAATGTCCCCTCCCTGACGTAGTCCTCCGCCGCATCGTGGAACAGGCCGCTGGCGTACACAGGCAGGCGCTTCCTGTATCCTCCCAGGTACTTGTAGAGAGGCAGCCCCGCCCGGAGAGCCGCAAGCTCCCAGAGGGCCACGTCCACCGGGCCCGGCAGGTAGACAGGGAAAAACGTCAGGTGACGGTCCACCGTCCAGTACTCGTGCCAGACGGCTTCCCGGTCGTGCACGTCCCGTCCGAGCACCACGGGAAGGATGGTCTCGTGGAGATAGTCCTCCACCACCTTCCCCGACCGGGCGGCAAGGCACCCCACCGTGCTCGAAAACCCCTCGTCCGTGGTCAGGCGGAGCACCACCACGTCCCACGGCATGGGGGCCCCCACCGTTCTTTTCCTGTCGAAATACGAGGCCTCGCGCCTGCACAGCCATGTCTCGGCCCTGACGACCTTCATTTCCACCACTCCCGATCCCGTTATTTTTCGGAAAAAATCGGCGCCGGCCGCCTTTTCTGAACTGCCGCCGAACCTACAGGTAATCCTCCAGGTTGTTCCGGAGCACCACCCCGATGCCGATGGGTTCCCATTCTGCCTGCCGCCCCGTCAGGTACCGGTAGAGCGCGAGGACGGCCCGCTCCGCCTGGGCCTGCTGGTTCTTCCACACCGTCGCCCGGAGGATGCCCTGCTCAAAAAAGGGAACGAGCTCCCGGAATACGTCGCTGCCCACAAGGCGCACCCTGTCATCAATGCCCCTTTCCTGTATTTCCCTGCATGCGAGAAGGGTGTCCCGGGAAGAGATGGCGTACACGCCGCCTCCGTCTTCTATCCCGTCAAGGGCCCGGCTGAAGTCGTTCCTCACCCGCCCCGGGTCGCCGTCGCCGTCCACTTCCGCTATGGGAAAAGAGTATCCGGTCTCTTCCATGAAGGCCCGGAATCCCCGTCTGTGGGCGTTGTGAATCTCCACGCCGGGCCGGCCTCCCACCATGACGATCTTCCCCCCGCCGGGAAGAAAAGCTCTCAGAAGCTCGGCGGCAAGCCTCCCGATCCTTTCGTTGGGGCCCGATACGCAGGCGATGCGTTTTGATCCCACGGCGTCGGAATTTGCCGTCACCACCGGGATGCCCTGGTCGTACAGGCGGTCGATGACCCCATTGAGCCGGGTTTCATCCCAGCACTGGATCACCACGCCGTCGATGTCCTTCCGTTCGGCAATCGAGGCGAGAATTTTCTCCTGGCTCACCCAGTCGTCGCCGCACTCGAAGCGGGTAATCCTCACCCTGTAGTCGAGAAGGTCCCGCTCAACCTTGTCTATTCCGGCCCACATGCTGCGGAAGAAATAATTCACCGGGTTGGAGACGCTCTGCAGAACCACCGCAATGTGCAGAGCCCCCCGCTTGAGGGACGACGCGGCGGCGTTCACCGAATAGTCCATGGCCTCGGCGAGCCTCAGGATTTTCTCCCTCGTCTCGCTGCTCACGCCCTTTTTCGAGTAAATCGCCTTGTGGACCGTCACGGAAGAAACCCCCGCCGCCCTGGCGATGTCCTTCATGGTCGTCCGCGCCTTCATGCCGCTCATTCAGCCACACTCCTCCGAATTCCGAATGTCCGTCCGAAGCCCTCTACTCCACGGGCGTCAGGCTCTCCCGCCTGAAGGTGAATCCCCAGCCAGGACCGGTACGGGGATAGGCGAACCCGTCCTCGATCCTCATGGTGTTGTCGATGATGCCGTCGATCCAGTCGAAGGACTCCGCACCCACGCCGTTGGGGATGGTGCACAGCAGGGGGACGTCGTAATCCTTGTAGTAATGGGGCAGCACGGGGACGGAATAAGCCCCTGCGAGGGCGGCCGAATTCCGCCATTCCTCCACGCCGCCGATGCGGATCAGGTCAGGCTGCCAGAGGTCGATCCCCCGCCGCCCGATGAGCGCCTTCAAAGCCTGGGTATCGTACTCCCGCTCGCCCATGGCCAGCGATATGGAGGTCCTGCTCCGGAGGACGGCATATCCCTCGTAATCCCGGTGGTCGATGGGTTCCTCGAACCAGAAGATGTCCAGATCCTCCGCCTTTCTCGACAATGCGAGGGCATCCTGGAGGCTCATTCCCTGGTTGGCGTCCATCATGATCTTCAGTCCCGGTCCCACGGCCTCCCGGACCTTCCGGAGCCGTTCCAGGTCCCGCTCCAGGCCGCCGCCCACCTTGATTTTCACCGCGTTGAACCCGCGCCGCCGGTACTCCGTGACCTCGCCCAGAAGTTCCTCGATCGTGTAGGAGAGCCATCCTCCGCTGCCGTAGACGGGAACCCGGGACACGGTGCTCCCCAGCAGCTTCCACACCGGCGCCCCGAGCATCTTTCCCCGGCAGTCCCACATGGCCACATTCGCCGCCGCAAGGGCCCATTTCTGGAGTCCCTCGCAGCCGAAATACTCATGCTCCGCCGCCGCCCGATGTGCTAGCACTCCCGTCTCGTGGGGCTCGAGGCCGAGCACCAGGGGACGGATGTCCTTCAGGGCGCCGGAGATGGCATGGGGCGAATAATGGAAGGACAGCAGGTATCCCTGCCCCGTTCCGCCGCTCTCCGTCTCAACCTCCACCACGTAAAACGAAATTTCCGTCAGGGAGTGGGTGGCATCGGCTATGGGGCGGCTCAGCGGAGACACTGCCCGGAATATGCGCACATCTGTAATGGCCGGCATTCTCTTCTTCCTTTCCTTCTTTCAGCGGGGAAGGCCCGCTTCTTTCCCTTCCCGCAGGCTGTCCCGGAAATCCCCTAGTCGAGGGAGATCATCATCCGGGAGACCGCTCCCGGATTGGCGTTCCACTGCTCCATGGCCTCTCCGGCCTTTTCGAAGGGAAACTCCGCCGAAATGAGCCTGTCCACGGGAAAGGCTCCGGACTCGAGCAGCGCCACGGCCTGCTCGAAGTCGGGACGGCCCGACCCCCTGGACCCCCGGATGGAGATCTCCTTCAGGATGAAATACTTGGTGTCGAAGGTCACGGGGGCTTTCGCGTATCCCACGAAGACCACCCGCCCCGAGTAGGCGGCGAGGTCCACCGCCTGGACGAAGGTCTCCGGCAGACCGATGGCCTCGAGAACCACCGCCGGTCCGTGGCCGCCGGTGATCTCCAGAACCCGCTCCTGCAGGTTTTCCTTCTTCGAATTCACCGTGAAGGCTGCGCCGATGGAACGCATCATTTCAAGCTTTGAATCGTCCACGTCCACGGCGATGACCTTCGCCCCTGCCCTGATTCCCTCGGCGACGGCGCCTATGCCGATCATGCCGCAGCCGAAGACGAGCATATGGTCCCCCTCCTTGGGGTCGCACTGCTTGCCGGCATGGATGCCGATGGCCAGAGGTTCCACGATGGCCAGTTCCCGGAGACCCAGCCTGCCCCCGTGGACGATCTTTTCCCAGGGAAGGACGATGAACTCCGTCAGAGCCCCCTCCCGCTGAACCCCAAGAGTCTCGTTGTTTTTGCATGCGTTGGGCCGCCCGCTCAGGCACGACCAGCATTTCCCGCAGCTCGTGTAGGGCATGGCGGTGACGATGTCCCCCACCTTCACGCCGGCGGGAACGCCCCGTGTCACCTGCTCCACCACACCGCTGATCTCGTGGCCCGGAATGCGGGGATACTTCACCAGGGGGTTCAGGCCCCGCCAGGTGTTCAGGTCGCTGCCGCAGTACCCCACTTTCTTTATGCGGAGAAGCACTTCTCCGTCCCTGGGCACGGGGACGGGAATGTCCCTGAAGGAATACTTGCCCGGTTCGTCGATGCAGAACGCTCTCATTGTCTTCATCTCCTCGATGGTTGTCACAGCCGGAACGCAGGTCCGGAAATCAGTTGAACAGCAGATTAGGGAGGAACAGGGAAATCTGGGGGATGTAGGTGATCAGCAGAAGACAGAACAGCAGCACCAGGTAGAAGGGCACCGACTCCCTGATGTAATCGCCGATCTTTGCCCCCGTGATGGAGCAGGTGGTGAACATCACCGTTCCCATGGGCGGCGTGAGGGATCCCACCGCCATGTTGAAGATGAACACCATGCCGAAGTGGACATCGTTTATCCCCAGGGCCTGCACCATGGGCATGAATATGGGTATGAGCACCAGCATGGCGGCGTTTCCCTCGATGAACATGCCCACGATCAGCAGGAAAATATTGATGAGCAAAAGGAACATCCCGGGGCTTGAGACTATGGACAGCACCCAGTTCGCCGTGATCTGGGGCACCCTTTCCCAGGTAAGGATCCACGCGAAGGATGATGCCGCCGCGATGATGAGCATGATGGAGGCAGTAGTCGTCACCGTCTCTATAAGACCCGTTTTCAGGTCTTTCAGGGTCATCTCCCGGTAGACGATGGTCCCCAGCACCAGGGCATAGAGAATGGCAATGGAGCCCGCCTCGGTGGGGGTGAACACGCCGAACCGGATGCCCCCCACGATCACCACTGGAAGGAAGAGGGCCCACGACGCCTCCCGGAACGCCCGGAAGACCTCCCGTATTCCCGCGCGTCTTTCGTAGATGGGCAGATAGCCCCGTCTCTTCGAGATAAAGTGAACGACCACCATCATGAAAAGGCAGGTCATCACTCCGGGCACCACTCCGGCGAGGAACAGCCGCCCGATGGACACGTTGCCCACAAAGCCGTAGATGATCAGGGCGATGCCCGGCGGGATGATGGGAGTGATGAGGGCCGAGGCCCCCGTCACCGCAGAGGAGAACGCCTTGCCGTAGCCCCGCTTCTCCATCTCGGGCACAAGGATCTTGGACTGCATGGCCGCGTCGGCCAGGGACGACCCCGAAAGGCCGCCCATGAGGGTGCTCAGCACCACGTTGGTCTGGGCCAGGCCGCCGGGCATGTGACCGGTCAGCACCTCGGCAAATCGGATCATCCTGCTGGTGATGCCCGTGTAGTTCATGAACACCCCCGCCATGACGAAGAAGGGAACGGCCAGGAGCGGAATGGACTCAAGTCCGCTGATGGTCCGCTGGACCACCATCATCCACGAGAGCGAATTGTTGGCCACGAAATAGAAAATGGAACTTCCCAGGATGGCCACGAACACCGGCGCGTTGATGAAAAGCAGCACCAGGAGCAGCACGAAGGTCAGGCCGACGATCATGATGCCGCCTCCTTCTCCCGGGAGAAGAGGGCCTTCCAGTTCCGCCTGGTTCCCAGGGCCAGGTGGATCATCATGAGAATGCACCCCACGGGAACGGCCAGGTCGATATAGGTGTAGGGAATGCGGAGCATGTTGGTCACCTTGAGCTGTGCCTGCAGGCCAAGCAGCCATCCCCACCAGGCCATGAAGGAAAGGACGGCGTAGCACATGGCCTGCACGAAAACGAAGGCCGCCTTCTGAACGAAAGCGGGAAAGAGGGCGATGACGAAATCGATGCCCACATGGCCGTTTCTCTTGGTGGCAGAACTGCCGCCGATGAACACGAACCACACCACGCAGAGGAGGCTGACCTCCTCCACCCAGTCCAGGGGGTCGCTCAGGGCGTACCGGTAAAATACCCCGAGGATGGTGCTGCCGACCAGTATTATGAGCGCCGCGGAGGCAACGATGTCATCCGCGTGGTAGAGCAGTTTTTTTATCATTTTCACCTTGGCCCGAACCTCCAGGTCGAAAAGAATGAAAATCTTCACAGGCCGCGAAAGCACACTTCCGGGGGAATAGTCCGCCGCTGCGGCCGAAAAGGGACCCGGCCGGGGGGAGAGAATCCCCTCCCGCCCGGCGGGTTCTCTTTTCTACTTCGTCATGTTCTTCTTGACTTCTTCGTACAGCTCCTTGCCCCAAAGCTCTTCGTAAATGGGGAACACGGCCTTCCTGAAGGCTTCCATATCGGGCTCCACGATCTCCACGCCGGCGTTCCGGAAGTTCTCGATGGCCTTGATGTCGTCCTTCTTCACGTTCTCGTTCACGAAGAGGCAGGCCTTCTCGGCGGCTTCCCTGATGTATCCGGCAATCTCCGGGGGAAGGGAAGCAAAGTACTTGTGGCTGCCCAGCCACATGGACACGTTCTTCACGTGTGCCGTGGGGGTCAGGAACTTGGCCTTCTCGTACAGCTTGGCGCCCCACAGAACGGGATAGGGGTTCTCGGCGCCGTCGATCACGCCCTGGGCGATGGCGGGGTACACTTCGCCGAGGGGCATGGGAGTGGGGATGCCGCCCATGTATTCGATGGTCTTGGAGAGGATCTTCATGTTGGGGGTGCGGATCTTCAGCCCGGAAAGGTCCTTGGGTGTCTTGACGGCCTTGTTGGCCAGAAGGTGCCGGTCGCCGTAAATCCACTTGGCGGTGACGATCTCGAACCCGTGGCCCGCCACTGCGTCCATCTGCTTCTTGAACCAGGGCGAATCCACGAGGGTGAAATACTCGTCGTAGGTGTCGGTGAGGTAGGGGGCATACATGATGCCGATATCGGGCACGTAGTCCATGAGGAACCCGGCGTCAGCGATGGTGATCACGTTGCTTCCCATAAGGATCATCTCGAGGACGTCCTTCTTCGCGCCGAGCTGGGAGCTGGGGTACAGAACCGCCTCGACCTTGCCGCCGCTGATCTCCTTGAGGATCCGGGCCCATTCCTGGACGCCCACGTCGGTGGGTTCGCCGGGGTTGTTCTCATAGGCGATCTTGATCTCGTACTCTGCCGCCAAAACCTGCTGTGCGCCCGCGAAAAGGGTGAAAACCAGGGCGAGGCACAGAGCGATTCGTGTCATTTTTCCGAACATGGCATTCCCTCCTGAAGTAAGTGATTAACATTTCGTCTCTCGTTCCCCGGAAGTGTGCATGCGCCTTGAAACCTTGGCTGTGGATCCTCTTTTTTTCCGTCATCACATCCCTTCCCCGGAATTCCCGGCGCTCTTTCAGCAGCGCCGGGGACGGCCGGTATCCTGGAATTTGCAGTCTATGGCATATTCCCTGTGGCCCAGGATCTCGCTCTTCGAGCGCTCTCCCCGGCAGATTCTTTCCACAAGGCTCTCCAGTTCAAGGACCGCTTCATCGAAGCCCGTTTCTCCCGAAAGAATGCGCCCCGCATCGAAATCCATGTCCTCCTCCATCTTCCGGAAGGTGCCGCTGTTCCCCGTGATCTTCACCACAGGCGCCAGGGGCGCCCCCACGGGGCTTCCCCGCCCAGTCACGAAAAAAAGCACCTGGCATCCCGCCGAAAGAAGGTCCATCAGCCCCTCGGTGTCGTGGGGGTTACTGTACCCGAACTGCATGTGATGGGGATCGGGCAGGCTGTCCATCAGCCAGAGCCCTTTTCCGGGAGGCCGCTCTGAAGCCCGGATCACGCCCCGGATGGGGCGGGTTCCGGACTTGGCGTAGGCGCCGCAGCTCTTCTCCTCTATGGTGGAAAGCCCCCCGGCGAAGTTTCCCGGGGAGATGGAATACTGACGGACGGACGTGCAGTAGCGCACCATGTTCTCGTAGGCGGCCCTGATCTCCTCCGCCGCTTCCGGGGTCTCCGCTCTCCGCAGAAGCTCCGGAAGGAGTCCCACGAGTTCGGCCATTTCCTCGAAAACGGCCGTTCCTCCCCGGTCCACGAGCCTGTCGAAAAAACGCCCCGCCAGCGGGTTGCCCGCAAGGCCGCTCGTGGCGTCCGAACCGCCGCACTCGCACCCCACCGCCAGGTCCTGCCATCCCATGGGCACGGGTTTCCTGTTCCTCTCCACCCGCCTCCTCAGGGCCGCCAGCCTCCGTTTTCCCTCGGCGACCGCCGTGGCCGTGCCTCCCGTGTCCTGGATGAAAAACCAGTCCGCAGGCCGTCCCGAGGCCGCAGTGACCTCCGCGAGCCGTCCCGGCTGGGTATACTCGCACCCAAGCCCCACGAACAGGGCGCCCCCGGCGTTAGGGTGGCGTGACAGCGCAAGCAGAAGGCGGATGGCGTAATCGTTGTCGTTGCAGGGCTCGTAGCCGATGCAGCAGACATCATCCTCTCCGGAGGCAATTCGTTCCGCCACGAACCGGGAGCATTCCACCGTATGGACGACGAGAATCCAGTCCCGTATCCCCTTCGATCCGTCGGACCGCAGAAACCCTGTCCAGAAGGTCATTCGTACTGCCTCCCCGTATCCACCCCCGTATGAAGGTCCAGGGAAGACGATTTTTCGTCGAGAAAGCTTTCGAGGTTGTGCAGGTGGACCCAGGCGCCGGCGGGAATGTCCTGCCTGGCGCGGCCGATGGCCACGCCGTACTTCAGGACGGTCTCACCCCGGGAAACGGACCGGAGGGCAATTTTGTGATACAGGGGAATGGCATCAGCAGCCCGAAGAACCCGGCCGCCGGACATGATGCAGACAAGGGCGCCCTTTTCAGCCGAAGAAAGAAGGGTCGCCACGTCGTCAGTTTCCGAAAGAAGAAGGGCGGGAATGTGGTCTTTATCCTTGCCCGTACCGCTGGTGGTTTCCAGTATATCTTTCATGACAGCCGGACCTCCGCAGGAGAGGGTAATCGTTTTCTATTATCCGTCATGCGGGACTTTTTTGCAAGAAAGGAAGGATTGCAGGCTCTGACAGCACTGCCTACCGCCGCAAAAAAAGCGCCGGAACCTCCCGGCGCTTTCCGCTCCCGTTCCTCGTGAACGGTGAACTCCTCAAAGGCTGTACTGCTGCTTCACGAAGGGCATGAGGCCGATGCGCTCCAGCCTGTCCACCGGACAGCGGAAGGTCACCATCACTACTCCCGGTGCCCGGCCGATCTCGATGGCCCCGGCCACGGTGGCCCTGTTCTTCACCTCCGGCAGGGGCATGTCCAGTACGGAGGACGCTCTTTCCAAACCGTTGTCGATGGCCTCGTTCATGGACGCCCCGGTGCCGATGAAGCAGACGGGGGCATCCTCCTCCATCTTCGCCACGCCCCACTTCTCCGCCAGCGATTTCAGGGCATGCTTCTCCGCGCAGGTCAGGGGCTTCGCCAGATGGGGGAGGTCCTCCTCCACGGGCAGCAGGACAGGACCGTCGATCTTCAGCCCCTTGATCACGGAAACCTGCAGGGTCACCACTCCCGCCACGTCGGCGGTGTGCCCGGCGATCTCGCCGTTTCCCTGGAAGGCGTGCATGTCACCCACATAGACGCCCCCGCCCGGCACCTTCACGGGGCAGATGAGCACCGCCCCGGCCCGGACGGTGTTCACGTCCATGTGACCGTCGGTGCGGCAGGCGAGCTCCTCCTTTTCCCTGGCAAACTCATGGGGAGCTCCCACGAGGAAGGCGCCGAAGTCTCCCGCGTTGTGGGAATCGGGGAACGGCAGGGACGGAGTGGTCCCAAGCTGGCCAAGGAAGGGGCGCATCCGGGTCGCCACCCCCACGAGGTCCGCCGGGGCGAAGGCGAGGATGGGATTCTGGATGGAATGATCCGGCTTGGCGGAGTAATGCTGCGAGTCCCTCGCCACCTTCTCGGCTCCCTGCTTGTCCAGGGTCACGGCCAGCTTCCGCTCGTGGTCGAAGACGATGGTGTAGCCGCTGGTGAAGGCGAAGGGGGAAATCTCGGCGCCGCAGGAGGCGCACCGGACGGCGCCCTGGCCGATTCCCTCCAGCACCGTCTTCGGATGATAGGCTCCGCAGGAGGGGCACTGCTTGGCCACGTAGGGGTCGCCTTTGAACCGGCTCGCGTCCGGCGTGGTGTCGTTCCCTGACGCCGTGGCGATGGACGTCACCAGCACGTCCTTGATCCTTATGGCGATGGCGTCGCCGGGTTCAGCCCCCGCCACCGCCACCGGCACCGTCACTTCGTGGCCGCCTTTCAGCTCCGGCGTGATCATGGGCCCCCAGCACCCGGGCGCCGTGTTCGCCACGATGAAACCTCCGTCCTTCACCGGCCCGAGCATGGGCTTTGAAGGATCGAGCACCCCGTCGGTGAACCTGTCCACAAACACCGTTCCTGAGCCTTTTTCGAGACTCATGGATCAACACTCCTTTCCCGGGCATGAAAGCCGCCGGCTCCCGTTTCGCCATTTTTTCCGAAAAAGCAGACTATTTATAAGTGTAGCAGATATTCTCCGGCATGGGTCAGCGGGGGAATCAGTGATACAATCCGAAAAACGCCATGAAAGTCCCCGGGTTTTTTTGAGAAGGAGGAATCAGGAATGAACGACGTACTGCGTGCAATCATGGAGCGGCGGAGCATACGAAAGTACAGCGACCGTCCCGTGAAGCGGGAGGATATCGAAACGGTCCTGCAGGCCGGGCTGTACGCCCCCACCGGCGGCGACGCCGAGCCGTGGCATTTCGGCGTGCTCAGCGACAGAGAAATGATCGACGCCCTTGACGAAAAGGCCCGGGCCGCCATGAGGGCATCAGGCATCGATCGGATCGTGGCCATGGGGGAAAACCCGAAATACAGGATCTTCTTCGGCGCCCCGGTGGTAATCATGATTTACGGTGAGAAAGTCCTCAGGAAGACGGGAACCCACCTCTCCGCCCTGGCCGACTGCAGCGCCGCCATACAGAACATGCAGCTCGCGGCCTTTTCGCTGGGACTGGGCACCTGCTGGATCGGCCTGATCCGCTACCTCTTCCCCGCCGACCGGTGCATGGCGCCGGAAGGGTACGATCCCCTCTATGCCATGACCCTGGGCTACTCCGCAGGCCCTGAGGCTATACGGCCCCGTTCGAGGCGGGAAGGGACGGTGACCTGGTTCTGACCACCCCGTGCCGGAGGGTCCCGGGCACGCTGTTTTGATTGGTGAAGTCCCGCACCGCTGTTCCGGAGGCAATTCTGACGTATTCGTTCCGTTTTTTGTGCTCCGTCGCTGATGTGGTATCCTTACGAAAGAGGCGGATATGCCCGGGAGGGGGAGGAATGGGGATGCAGGAAAGCAGAGTGCAGAAGCTCCAGATGTTCTTTGCGGGCGAAGAGAACGTCCGGCTCGCGTTCCTCATAGGCTCCTTCGCTGCGGGAACGGCCCGTCCCGACAGCGACGTGGATGTTGCCGTCCTCTTCGGCCGCGTTCCGGATTACATGGATGTTCTCGACCTCCGGGACAGGCTGTCCGACCTTATGAAGCGGGAGGCCGACCTGGTAGTGCTGAACGATGCCGGCCCCGTCATCCGCATGCAGGTACTGAAGACCGGCATCCGGCTCCGGGCGGAACAAGGAGCCTACGAAGAATTTTTCGTCCGCACAGTCAACGAGTATGACGACCTGAAGCAGATCCGCGCCCCTATCGAAGAGGCCGTGCTGAGGAAGAAAATCTATGCATGACAAAGACATAATCCTGGCGAAAGTCGCCTCCATCCAGAGATGCCTGTCCAGGATAAAAGAAGTGACGTCTCTCGATCCGGGAAGCCTAGAAAATATCGACATCCAGGACATCTTTCTCCTCAACCTGCAGCGTGGAATCCAGGCCGCCCTTGACCTTGCGGCTCACGTGGTCGCATCGGAGGGGCTCGGCCTTCCGGAACGGGCGAGAGACAGCTTCTCCCTGCTGAAGGCGGCCGGAATTCTCGACGGGGAGACTGCCTCCAGGATGGAGAAGATGACCGGTTTCCGAAACATCGCCGTCCATGACTACCAGTCCCTGAATCCGGACATCCTCAAATCCATCCTGACGTACCGGCTGAAAGATCTCGAAGATTTCTATTCCGCCGTGCTCCGCCATTTCCCCTGCAAAAGATAAAGGGCGCCCGGAAGTTCCGGCTCATCCTGAAGCGCTTCGCAGGATAATATCCGCTCCCATCGTAAAACCATTCACTGAAATACGGCTTTTCGCCGGATAACCCACAAAAGTGGCATGATAAAAAGTGCAAAAAGTGGCAGTTGTGCTCCTGCCACCTGAGATGTAGTGTAATGGCCGGAATGTCCCCGAAAGGAGAACGGCCATGATCCTCTTTGAACTGGACGAAAACTGCGGGAAGCCCAAAAGCAGGCAGATCTCGGACCTCCTGGCGGACAGGATGAAAACCGGCCTCCTGAAACCCGGCGACCGGCTGCCCTCCACGAGAAAGCTCGCGGACCTGCTCCGGGTCCACCGCTCCACCGTCGCCCTGGCCTACCAGACCCTCTGGTCCCTGGGTTTTGTGGACCTGCAAAGGGGCTCCGCTC
Source organism: Aminivibrio pyruvatiphilus (assembly GCF_004366815.1). Taxonomy (NCBI): domain Bacteria; kingdom Thermotogati; phylum Synergistota; class Synergistia; order Synergistales; family Aminobacteriaceae; genus Aminivibrio; species Aminivibrio pyruvatiphilus. The sequence goes on from NZ_SORI01000002.1 coordinate 52,928, forward strand.
CCGTGGTGCGCAGCCGGGCGCCACTGCCGGAGGCTTCGGAACGGGAACGGGAAAGCGCCCTCGACTGGGACCGGGTCTCCTCCCCCGCCACAGGTGACCTGTACCGCCATGCCCCTCTCCGGACCGTTCAACGCAGCCCCTCTCCCCCCCGGGGCTGGATCTCCTTCGAATACTTGCGGATGGATCCCCGCCTTTTCCCGATGGAACACTTTCGGACCTGCCTCGGAAGAGCCTTCCGGGAAGAGGGAACCTCCCTGCTGGGGTACGGTGATCCCCGTGGCCATGAAGGCCTTCGGGAGGCAATCGCCGCCCGCATGGGAACCCACGGCATCTCCGTGACGGCGGACGAGATCCTCATCACCAACGGCGCCCAACACGCCCTCGACCTGGTGCTCCGCATGATGGCCGAACCCGGAAAAACAGTGGCCGTCGAATCCCCCACCTACGGCGACATCCTCCCGCTTCTCCGCCACTACGGCCTGAACATTGCCGAAATCCCCCTGAAGGAGGACGGCATGGACCTGGACACCCTGGAAAACATCTGCCGGAAGGGTCCCCTCCACCTGGTCTACACCATGCCGAACTTCCAGAACCCCACAGGGATCACCACGGACCAGCCCCACCGGGAGCGGCTGCTGGACATCTGTTCGCGCTTCGGGGTGCCCCTCCTGGAGGACGCCTTCGAGGAGGAAATGAAATACTCGGGCAGGGTGGTGCTTCCCGTCAAGTCCATGGACACCGGGCACCGGGTGATCTACTGCGGCACCTTTTCAAAGGTGCTCTTCCCCGGGGCCCGCGTCGGATGGCTGGCGGCCCACCCGGAATGCATCCGGCGCCTGGCCGTGCTCCGCCGGTACGGAGAGCTGTCGCCCCCGGTGCTGCTCCAGGCCGCCCTGGCCCGCTTCTGCTCCGAGGGGCATTTCGAACGGCACATCTCAAGGATGCACCGGGTCTACAGGAAACGGATGCAGACCGCCCTGGCCGCGCTGAAGCGCTCCATTTCCCCGGAATGGGCAGCCTGGACCCGGCCGGACGGAGGATACCTCATCTGGCTTTCCATGGCTCCCTCCCCGCCGGCGGACTGGGAGGACATCCTGGCGTCGGAAAAGGTCAGCGCCGCCCCGGGGTACACTTTCTACTCCTCGGAACCGACAGGGGTCCATTTCCGCCTCTCCATCTCGTCCCTGGACGAGGAGGAGATCGAAGAAGGCATCCGCAGGCTCGGAAGGGCCTTCGGCAAAGTCTACGAAAGGAAGGGATGAGGAGATGAAACTCTGGAACACGAACCCCCTGCACGGCATCCGCCTGACGGGAGGCAGGGGAAGCACGGTCTTCGACGATCGGGGCACAAGCTACACCGACATGTGGTCGGGCACATGGTGCAACGTCCTCGGGTACGGCCATCCACGGCTGGCCCGGGCCCTCGGGGACCAGGCAGGGGGGCTTCTGCAGGCGGGGGCATCCTTCGGGACTCCCGAGATCGACGACGCCCTCCGGCAGCTCGCCGACATTCTACCGCCGGAACTCGACCGGGCCGTTTTCCTCAACTCCGGCAGCGAGGCGGTGGAGCTGGCCCTCAAAATGGCCATGGCCGCCACGGGGAGGCAGAAAATCATCGCCGCGGAAAAGGGATACTACGGGGGCACGATCTTCGCCCTCTCCATCTCCGAACCGGGCCGGACGGCGACCTGGCTTCCGAAACCCGGCCAGGTCGTTCGCCTGCCTGCGCCCCACTGCGCCCGGTGCCCCTCTTCACCCGACTGCGGCGGAGGAAATTTTCCCTGCCTGGCCGCCCTTCAGGAAACGCCCCCGGAAGAAGGGGCGGCGGCGGTGATCTGGGAGCCCGTCCTCGGGGGAGGCATCCTCGTACCCCCTCCCGGCTACGGAGCCCGCCTCCGAGAACTGGCGGCCGCCCAGGGAGCCCTCTTCATCTCCGAGGAAATCACCACGGGCATGGGGCGGACAGGACTGTGGTTCGGCTTCTCCCATGAAAACCTGGTGCCGGACATCCTGGTCATCGGCAAGGCTCTCGGCGGCGGCCTGCCCGTCTCGGCGGTGGTCACCACGAAAGAGGTGGAAGAGCGGGCGGTTTCCGTTCTGGGGCGGCACGTCCAGTCCCACCAGAACACGCCCCTTTCAGGACGAATCGCCGCGGAGGTCATCGGTACCCTGCGGGACGAAGGCCTCGTGGAACGGTCGGAGAAAATGGGGGCAATGCTGCTCTCGGGGCTCAAAGAACTCCAGACCCGCTTCCCCTGCATCCGGGAGGTGCGGGGCAAGGGACTCATGGTCGGCGCGGAGCTCACCCCGGAAACCGCCGGAAGAGGGCCGGACATGTCCAAACGCCTGCTGGAAAAGGGCTATATCCAGGATTTCCACCAGCTGACGTCCACCTTCCGCCTCTTTCCACCCTTCGTCATCACAAGGGACGAAATGCAGGGCTTCCTGGCGGCATTCGGGGACGTGCTCGGTGAAATGGAGTGAAAGGAGAAAAAGCCTGCCGGAAAGATCCGGCAGGCTTCGCTTTGCATTTGCATTCGGTTTTCGGGCTTTAATCCTGCCGTGAGGCAAACCGTTCGTAGGCAATCCTGTGGTACGGGGTGGGCACGCCGGTCTGCCGTCCCATCTCCACCATTCTTCCGATGATATGGTCGAGTTCGGTCTGGTTCACCGGTTTGCCGCTGCTGAGGTCCCGGTAGAGAGAGGACATGGCGTCCGGCTCCATCTTTGAAAAAAAAGCCGCCGCTTTGTCCGCCGTATCCGCCGGCAGCGTTACTCCCTTTGCGGCCGCCACCGCGACCAGTTCGCCCGTTACGGCCCGAAGCACGCTTTCATGATGCGGGTCCTCGCGCACCGTGCCTGCGGGGCCGTCGTAGTAGCAAAACATCACACTGTTGCCGCACATCAGGGCATACTTGGACCAGCTGTCCACAAGGATATTCTCTGATACTGCCGTCCTGATGCCTGCGGTGTTGAGCACAGAGGCGAGTTCATCCAGCCGTGCCGGTCTGCTGCCGTCCTTCATGCCGAAGGCGATACTGCACATTTCCATGCTTTGGATGATGTGCCCCGGTTTCTCCAGGCGGCTGAACACGCGGATCGTCCCGTCGGCAAGGATGCAGGGGGGCAGCAGCGGCTCCATGATGTCGGAGACGATGACTCCGTTGAGCAGCGGGATCACCGCCGTTTCGGGGCCCACCACGGGGGAGATCGCCCCGCAGGCCTCTTTCAGGCTGTATCCCTTGCAGCAAACAAAAACGGCGTCCATTATGCCGAACTCTTCAGCCCTGTCGGAAGCACGTTTCGGCCGGGCCACAAAATCACCAAGCACCGAGGATTCGACCCTCAGCCCCTTCGCACGGATTGCCTCCAGGTTTTCCCCCCGGGCGAAGAAGCAGGTTTCGGCATGGCTTTTCGCCAGCGCGCCCCCTACGAACCCCCCGACACCGCCGATTCCGAACACTGCGATTTTCATTCCCCCACACCCCCGACTATTTCAGTACATCCCGGACGGACCGGAAAACCTTTTATTCTCATTTTTGCCCTTCTACCATTCCTCACCAGCACTCCCCGCAGAAGCCCCCCGTCAAAGCAGGGCGACATCCATACCCAGACGATCCTTCATGAACCGGGCCAGAGCGTCGCCGTGCCTGCCGAAGACGACCATGTGATGACAGCCCAGCATGGCGTCGAAGCAGGCCTCCCAGCTCTTCAGTCCGAAGCGGAACTGGGTCCGGCAGGTGTCGAGCCGCGGGTTGGAGAGCAGCGGAGCCTCGAAGAGCACGGCCTTCCGGAACTCGCCGCCGACGCGGAATATGGTCGCATCCAGCGTCCCCTCCACTTCCACCCGCTGGGAGACGGAGAGTCCCGTCTCGTGGTGGGAGCGGATCTCGTAGGGCTGATTGTTCCCGGAAACGAGCTTCCGGGGGGAGGTGCAGTGGACGATATCCAGCGTATTGTCCAGGTTGTAGACGGGGTTTCCCATGAATACAGGTATTCCCGTGACCGCTTTGCCGACGGCCATGGACACCGCTGCGTCAAGATCCCCCTCGCAGGCGGCCACGGTCTCCGGCTCGTCGTTGAGCATGGAGAGGGCGACGCAGGCCGTGACGCCCAGCGTCTTCGCAAGGGAGAAGCACGAGATGGCGAGGGCGTTGCAGCCGTAGCGGGCGAGCAGGTTCTTCAGGGCCCTGTACATCCGGAAAGCATGTTCGATCTGCTCTATGTTCGGCTCAAGGCAGGCACGGGCTCCCTGGGCGAACTCTCTGGCGAGGGAGGCCGGAGCGGAATCCTTCCTGCAGGCCTCAAATTCAGCAAAAAGTTCTTCCAGGCCGATATGGACCGACGAGATGCCCAGCATGCGTTCCATCTTTCTCGTGTCCACGCTCGCGGAAACGACCCATTCCTGGGTGTACCCCACCAGCAGAATCCGCGTGTTCCGTACCCTGTGGGCCGCCGCCAGGTCCTTCGCAGCTGCGAGCCAGGAGTCCCCGTGATAGACCTTCGTCACCCTTCCGCCGCGGCCGCGGATGGTGCCCCAGACGTCGGCAACCGCGGGGAGGGCGTTTCTGGACACGATGCGGAGGACAGTCTCCCGCTCCTTCTCCCCGTAGATGCCATCGTTGGGAAAGAAGCTCCAGAGCAGGCTCTCGGAGGCGGCATCCGCAGCGGCCAGCATCCGTTTCTGTACGCCGCCCGAAAGGGGCACGAGCAGAGGAAGCGCTCCGCCGAGGGAAGAGAGCGCGTCGTCGAGGCCGGCGTCTCCGGCCACGATGCGGGCGGGGCGCATGAGCGACGTTGGTGCGTCCATCGCCTCAAGCATCCCGGCCAGGGTTTTTCCTGCGGTGTCAAGTTCATTCCTGTCCGGCCAGTAGACCGGAGAGGCGAAAAGAAGAGGCTGTACGGCGAGTTTTCTGACCATAATCCTTCCTCCTTCGAAGATTTATCTGATACTCCGTCCCTTACGCTTCCTGGGCCCCTCCCAGGTATGCGTCTTTCACGGCGGGGTCGCAGAGCAGCGAACGGCCCGCACCCTCGAGCACCACGCGGCCGTTCTCGAGAACGTAGGCATAGTCCGCGATGGCAAGGGCCTGGTTGGCGTTCTGTTCCACCAGCACAACCGTTATCCCCTCGTCGCGGATGCGCCGAACGGTATCGAAGACTCCCTTCACAATGATCGGGGCGAGGCCGAGGGACGGTTCGTCGAGAAGGAGCACCTTCGGCTCCGCCATCAGGCCCCTGCAGATGGCGAGCATCTGCTGCTCCCCTCCCGAGAGGGTTCCTGCCTGCTGGCGTGCCCTCTCCTTCAGGATAGGGTACATTTCGAACATGCGGTCGAGGTTTCTCCGGACGCGCCCCGCATCGTTCACGGTGTACGCTCCCGCCATCAGGTTCTCCCGGACGGTGAGCCCGGCGAAGACCTGCCTTCCCTCGGGTACCTGCACCACGCCGAGCTTGACCACCCGGTAGGGCTCCCGGGGCAGCAGCTTCGCCGTGTCCGGGCCGGTTCCGTCCCACAGGAAGATCTTTCCCCGCTCCTGCTTCACCAGGCCCGATATGGTGTTGAGCAGGGTGCTCTTCCCTGCCCCGTTGGAGCCGATAATGCTCACGATGCTCCCCCGCTTCACTTCGAGGGAGACTCCGGAAAGGGCCTGCACGTGGCCGTAGGAGACCCACAGATCCTCTATACGGAGCATGATCCATCCTCCTTGCCGATGTAGGCTTCCGTCACTTCCTTGTTTGCCCGGATTTCGGCGGGTGTTCCCGATGCGAGCAGCTTCCCGAAGTTGAGCACGTAGATGCAGGAAGAGAGCGTCATGATAACCTCCATCCGGTGCTCGATCACCAGCACGGCGAATCCGAAGCGCTCCCGCAGATCCCCCACCAGCCCGATAAACTCCCGGACCTCGCTGGGGTTGAGCCCGGCGGCAGGCTCGTCCAGCAGCAGCACCTTCGGTCCCGTGGCCAGGGCCCGGGCGATTTCCAGCTTCCGCTGCAGGCCGTAGGGAAGGTTGGACGGCTTCTCGTCGGCATACCTGTCCAGCCCCACCAGGGAAAGATATTCCCGGGCCGTCGAGCGGACCTCCCGTTCCCGTCCCCGGAAGGCCGCCCCGAAGGTGAAGAGGGAGAGGAGGCCGTACTCCGAATAGGGGTCGGCGGCTGTCATCACGTTCTCCAGCACCGAGAGTCCCCGAAACAGCCGGATGTTCTGGAAGGTGCGCCCGATGCCGCTCCGGGTGATCTCGAACTGCTCCTTCCCCGCCAGTTCCGCTCCTTCGAGGAGAATGCTCCCTTTGTCAAGGGGATAGACCCCCGTGATCAGGTTGAACGCGGTGGTCTTCCCCGCGCCGTTGGGGCCGATGATCCCCACGATCTCTCCCTTTTCCGCGCTGAAGGAAAAATCATCCACCGCACGGACGCCGCCAAAGGACTTGGTCAGGCCGCGCACTTCGAGGAGGCTCACGGCCGCACCCCCTTCATCCGGCTGAGAAGCCGGCGCACCGACTTCGGGGAAAGCTCGTGCTCGCCCATGATGCCCGCGGTGCGGTAGTTGACGATCAGGAGGACGATCACGCAGTAGATGGCCACCCGCCACTCCGAGGCGAAGCGGAGAAATTCGGGAAGCCCGGTGAGCAGTATCGTGGCCAGCACCGTTCCGGTAAGGCTGTTCACGCCACCCACAAAGACGATGATGGTCCACTCCGCCGAGATGATCCAGTTGAAGGCGGCGGGTTCCAGGTAGGTGGTGTAGAAGCCGAAGAGCACTCCCGAATAGCCCGTGAGCGCCCCGGCGAAAAGGAACGTGACCAGCTTCAAGCGGTAGACGTTGATCCCCATGGACTTGGCGGCCAGTTCGTCCGACCGGAGGGCGAGGCACTGCCGGCCGTACTTGGAGTTCTTGTAGAGAATGACGAGCGCAAGGCAGACCGCGACGCTCGCGAGAACCACCGGAAGCGTCGTGAGCTGCGGAATGCCGGAGATGCCCATGGCCCCTCCGGTGATGTTTGCCGAGTTGTTGAGCAGCGCCACGATGGCTTCGCCGAAACCGAGCGTCACGAGGGAGATGTAGTCCCTTCTGAGGCGTACCGTGGGCAGCCCCACGAGAAGGGCGGCCAGCATGGCAGCGGCGATGGCGAGGGCAACGGCGGGAACGACGGGCACGGAGTAATTGCGGATGAGAACCGCCGAGACGTAGCCCCCGATGGCCATGAAGGCGGCCTGGCCCAGGGAGAAAAGCCCCGTGAGACCCGTGATGAGGTAGACCCCGAGCACCCCTATGAGGGCGATACCGGTGAAGATGACGGTGGAGATGAAGTAATCCATCGTGTTCCTCCTACGCCTTTTCCTGCACGATGACCCCGGCGATTCCCCGGGGCCGCACCAGCAGGAAGGCCAGCATCACGACGAAGATGAAGACCGGGGCCCAGCCGGCCCCTACCCACGAAATGAAGAAAATTTCGAGAACACCCAGGAGCACCGCGCCGATCACGGCGCCATGGATGCTCCCCAGGCCGCCGAGAACCGAGGCGACGAATCCCTTCACCACCATCTGTCCGAGCTGGGGGTAAAGGGTGTAGTTCATGCCGAGAAAGACGCCGCTGACGCCCCCCAGCGTACCGGAGATCATCAGGGCCATGGTGACCAGGAAATCGGGGTTCATCCCCATGAGCTGCACCGTGTTCACGTCGAAACAGGCGGCCCTGATGCCGAGGCCGATCTTCGTCCTGTACAGGATAAAAAGCAGGGCAAGCAGCGCGGTGATCGAGAGGGCGAACATCATCATGTCCGTCACCGCCACGTTCACCCCGAACAGGGGAACGGCGGAAGTGGTGAAAAACCGGGGATAGGAGTAGAAATTGCTGCTGGCGTAGATCGTGATCAGGTTCTCCAGCAGAATGCCCATGGTGATCGACGAGATGAAGTAGTAGACCGGCTCGCTCTTCGTCCGGCGAAGGCGCCGGAAGGCCAGCCGCTCGACTGCGGCGGCGATGAGCGCCCCCGAGAGTGCGGCGGCGGCGAGGACGGCTGAAAAAAGGACAAGGGAGGAATCAAGATGCTCTGAAAGATACCGGGAGGCTACGTATCCCGCATAGGCGGTGACGGTCATGACGCCGCCCTGGGAAAAGTTCGAGAACTTGAGGACATTGAAGATGAGCGCGAAGCCTACCGCGATGAGCGCGTAGACCGATCCGAGGGAGATTCCGTTGAGGATGTTCTGCACCAGCATGAGACCAGCTCCTTTGCCCTTCCGGACTGCGGCGCCTGCAGGGAGTGCTCCGGCCGGTACCGCGTATCCGCCGCGCCGGGGAAGGGAGGGAAGAAATGAGAGGTCGCCCTGTTCCCGGAAGAGAAAGGGCGACCTCGGGAGACACTTCAGAAGTCTATTTCTTGTGCTTCTCGGGCACGTAGCGTCCGAGTTCGGCGTACGCTCCCTTTTCGATCTTGTACATGACCATGGACAAACCCACCGGCTGATGCGTTTCGGGGGAGATTGTCAGGACACCCGTGGTTCCCTGGAGATCCTTCACCTGCGGCATGCCCGCCATGACCTGGGCCGCCGAGGTTCCGCCGCCGAGCTTCATGGCTTCCCGGATAAGAAGGATCTTGTCATAGCCGAGGAAAACCTTGTTCACGGGATTCTCGCCGTACTTGCCCTTGTAGATGTCCCAGACTTCCTTGAGCTGGGGCTCTTTTTCGGAGAAGTTGTTGGCCAGGTAGATGTTGTCCGCCGCCTCGGGGTCGTTCACGAGGGAGGCGAAGGGCGGGGCGAAGTCGAGGCCGCCGATGATGGGAATGTCGAGGCCGACCTGCTTGCGCTGGTTCGTCACCAGCACGGCTTCCTGGATGTAGTTGGGGAAGTACAGGCAGTCGGCGCCGGCTTCCCTGATCTTGGCGAGCTGGGTCTTGAAGTCCTTGTCGCCCTTGGTGTAGACCTGTTCGGAGGCGATCTCGCCGCCGGCCGCCTTGATGTACTCCACGTAGGGCTTCATCAGGGAGACCGCGAAGGCGTTGGACTGGTCGTAGAGCACGCCGACCTTCCTGAGGCCCAGGACGTCGATGGTGTAGCTGGCCATGATCTCGGAATACTGGACGCTGGAAGGCTGCATAAGGAACATGGCCGCCTGGGGCTTGCCGTCCTCTCCGACGGTGACCCGCGGGTCGATGAAGCTGCCGACCACCGGCACGCCCGCCTTGCCGGCGATGGGGGCGAGGGCAAGGCCGATGTTGCTGACGGGGGGTCCGACGACCGCCACGGCACCGGAACTCACGAGGCTGTTATATCCCTTGATGGCTTCCTGGACGTTGGCCTTCGTGTCCATGGTGACGAGCTTCAGCATGGCGCCGTCGATGCCGCCGGCCGCGTTGATCTTCTCGATGGCGATCTCGGCGCCCCTGGTCACCGCGTTCCCCCACACCGACGTGGGGCCGCTGATATCCTGCATATTGCCGATCAGAATCTCCTTCGCCGACGCCGCTCCGGCAAAACCGGCCAGCACTGCGACGAGCACCGCACAGAACAACCACTTTCCCATTCCGTTCTTCATGCCATTGTTCCCTCCAATGTGAATATGTTTTCAGTGCGTTTTCCGGGAAGCCCTGTGCTCCTTCAGAATGGGGCCGTAGACATCCCGGTCTTTCGCGTAGCACCCGGTGGGACCTCCCTGGGACATGACCTCGCTGCACAAACTGCACGAAACGCACACCTTCTTCGGATCGACCGCCCCCTTCTCCAGCACGTCTTTCGGCAGACCGGGGTACGCAAACCCCGTCCGCCCGAACCCCGCAAGCGTTACAGCCCTCCGCGCCACGTTGGCGGCGGCGGCAAAAACTCCGAACTGGCGAAGCCACGTATACCCCGGGCCGGTCACCGGAAGATCCCGGTATTCCCGCTGCACCTTCTCCGTCAGGGAGAAGAGGCGGGCGACGCCTTCTAGGGGGTGCTCCGGCGCTTCGATGTTCCCCGGAATGAGCCGGTCGAAGGGACGCACGAGCCAGGGATTATAGTAGGGGGTTCCGGTGGAAGTGGTCAGCAGGTTCAGGCCGAGTTCCCTCAGAATGCCGACAAGCTTCAGGGGTTCGGTCATATCGGGGGCAGGCGGATCGGACCGGTCGCAGCCCCAGCCGTAGGGGTACGGAAAACCGTCGAAGAGATTCATGCGGCTGGTTACGAGGAAAGAAGGGTTCTTCACGGCCGACCGAATGCGTTCCGTCATCTCCCGCAGGAAACGGGTCCTGCCCTCAAAGCCGCCGCCGAATTTTCCGGGGCGCAGGTGAGCCGCGAGAAGCTCTGAACCGAGATAGCGATGGCAGCTCTTGATGTCGATACCGTCGAAACCTATTTTTTCCGCCCGGACCGCCGCCTCGGTCATGCGGTCCTGCACCGCTTCGATGTCGGCATCGGAAAGGGGCGCCACATCCCCGGGGACCTTTGCACGCCGGTCGAGCAGCTCATAGGGGACGGTCAGGCCCGGAGTCGTTCCCGTGGCGTGGCGGTACCGGCCTGCGTCCTGAAGCTGGAGAAGGCACAGGGGAGAGTGGGAAGGACCGAGGGATTCGCGGGCGGCCGAGCGGGTCGCTTCAAGAAGAGAGGCGATCGCCTTCTCCGTGGATGCCTCGATGCACATCTGGCGGTCGCTGCTGCGGCCTCCCTGCCAGACGGCGCAGGCTTCGAACTGGATCAGCCCCCACCCGCCGGCGCCGTAGCGCCGGTAGCGTCGGAACGTGAACTCACCGGGCGAGCCGTCGGGAAGGGAATCGCGCCCCTCCATGGGAAGAGTCGAAAAACGGTTGGGAATGGTCCGGTCTCCTGCCGCCGCAGGTGCGGCAAGGACGGAAAGATCTTCACTGAAGGAAATGTCGAGACCGAGCGTTTCGATTTTTTGACTGAGCTCGTCAAGCGTGGCGAAGCTGAAAGATTCGTACTGTGCCATGGGCCTCCCTCTCGCTTACGGCGCTTCCTATACGGAGACGCCGGGGTAAATTCATGGGTTGACCAAGGACAACCAAACAACTGACGAAATTATATCATTTGGGCTTCCGGCTGGGAAGCCCTGTCCCGGAACGTCAGTTTCCTTCTCCCCGCCCTTTTTAGCCGGCGGGAAAACCCAAAAGGGCAGACTCCCTGTCCTGGCAGAGCTTCTCAAGGTTGGCCGCGGAAATTTCCAGGTGCTTCCGCATGGCCTCCCGGGCTCCTGCCTCGTCCCGTTCCCTGATGGCCCGGACGATCTGTTCGTGCTCTCCCAGAATCCGTTCCGGCCACTGGGGCCGGGGCGTCGTCAGGCCGTTTCTGTTCAGCGATTCCATAGCCCGTTCGATGATCGAGGAGAGGCCCTCGTGCATCCTGATGAGCACCTCGTTGTGGGAGGCGGCGATGACGATGCGGTGGAAGATATCGTTCCAGTGTGCTCCCTCGCGGCCCGCCTCGGGGCCTTCCGCGGCGAAGATTCGGGAGAACTGGGCCAGGCATTCGTTCATTTTCGCGAGGTCTGCGTCCGTCCTGTTGAGCGCAGCCAGTCCCGCAGCCGGACTTTCCATCATGATGCGAACCTGGAAGACCTTGGGAATGACGTCCGCCGGCCACGTGGCGTACAGGTCAAGGCTCTGGGTAAGCCTGCCCATGCCGGGGTCCTTCACGAAAAGCCCCTGCTTTCCCCGGACCTCGATAATCCCCAGGGTCTCCAGCACGATGAGGGCCTCCCGCATGGAGGTCCTGCTGGTGGTCATGAGCGCGGCCATTTCACGCTCGGTTGGAAGCTTGCCATCATTGACGATGGAGCCGTCCTTGATGGCGGCGTACACCTTCTCCACGAGAACTCTTCTCGACTCGTTCATGTGTTTTCTCCGCTCCCGGTACCCGTCGTCCGGTTCGAAATGCTATCATAAGGGCAGGACAGACGGGTAATGGTCCTGATTACGGTTGTCCATGGACAACCGCATTATACACGACAACCCCTTCTTTTGAGGAGGCGACTTGGGAATGCAGAGGATTCACATTGACGATGCGGAGGGAACGCTCTTCCCTGCCGGACGCAGAACCCGGGTGCTTGTCGGGAAGGACAGCCCCCTCCAGGCAAAGGGCTTCGTGATGGGGCGCGTCCGTATCTTTCCGGGAGGGAGCATCCCCCCGCACGAGCATTTCAACGAGGAGATCTACCACATCCTCTCCGGCTCCGGGGAGATGGAGGCGGGCAACGAGACGGAGACCGTCCGCGCAGGCGACACGGTCTACCTTGACCCGAACATTCCCCACACGCTCCGCAATACCGGCGGATCGGACATGGAAATCCTGTTCGTCTACTCACCCGCGGGCGTGGTGGAACACTGGCAGGAGGAGCTTGAGGGAAAGCGCTGAAAGCATCCTCCCGACAACATGAAAGGAGACTCGATATCATGACCCAAAAAGTCATCCTGGTGACGGGTTCCTCCCGCGGCATCGGCCTGGGGGTGCTGAAAAAGCACGCGGCCCTGGGATATGCCGTGGTGATGAGCAGCTCCTCCGGCGGGGAAAAGGCGGCGGAGGCCATGGAAGAGCTCAAGGCGTACGGCGTTCCGGCCGCCTACGTGAAGTGCGACATCTCGAAGAGCGCCGACAGGCAGGCGGCCCTCGACTTCGTCCTCGGCCGGCACGGGCGGATCGACGTCCTGGTGAACAACGCGGGCGTCGCCCCCCTGGCCCGGATGAATATCCTGGAAACCACCGAAGAAAGCTTCGACCGCCTGATGGACATCAACCTGAAGGGAACCTTCTTCATGAACCAGCTTTTTGCCAACGCCATGATCTCCCTCCAGCAGCAGGGGCTTCCGGACTACTCCCCCAGGATCATCAACATCGGCTCCATTTCCGCCTACACGGCTTCCACGAACAGGGGAGAATACTGCATCTCCAAGGCCGGCATCGCCATGGTGACGGCCCTCTTCGCCGCCGAACTCGGGGGGCACGGCATCCCCGTCTTCGAGATACGGCCCGGCATCACAAAGACCGACATGACCAGGACCGTGGAGGGCAAGTACAACAAGTTCATCTTCGAGGACGACGGCATACCCACAAAACGCTGGGGCCTGCCCGAGGACATCGGGGAAGCGGCGGCAGCCCTCTCGGGCGGCGCGTTCGACTACTCCACCGGCCAGGTGATCAACGTGGACGGCGGCTTCCACATCCGGAGGCTCTAGGGCCATGCCCCGCTCCAGCGGCCGGGAGCCCCGGCGAAACATCATCACCGTCGCGGGGCTCGATCTGCCGGTATACAGCTTCAACACCGTCGTCGTCGGCACGGGGTGCGCCGGGTACAACGCCGCGGACACCCTCTTTTCACTGGGCCGGGAGGATGTGGCCATGGTCACCGAAGGGGTGAACATGGGAACATCCCGGAACACCGGTTCGGACAAGCAGACCTACTACAAGCTCACCCTCTCCGGGAGCGAGCCCGACTCCGTCCGCAGCATGGCGGAGACCCTCTTCTCCGGCGGGTCCATGCACGGGGACATCGCCCTCGTCGAAGCGGCCATGAGCGCCCGGGGCTTCTTCAAGCTCGTCAGCCTCGGCGTTCCCTTCCCCCACAACGGCTTCGGCGAATACGTCGGCTACAAGACTGACCACGACCCGCGGCAGCGGGCCACCTCCTGCGGCCCCCTCACCTCCCGCCTGATGACCGAGCATCTCCAGAAGAGCGTGGAACAGAAAGGAATACCCGTCTTCGACGGTTTCCGCGTCGTCGCCATCCTCACGGAAGGAGAACCGAAGCGGGCCGTCGGCCTTGTCGCCCTGGACACATCATCCTTCGACGAAACCACCTTCGGCCTCACGGTCTTCAACTGCACCAACATCGTATACGCCGTCGGGGGCCCCTCCGGAATATACCGCTCCTCCGTCTACCCCGGAAGCCAGACCTGCGCCACCGGCATCGCCCTGGAGGCGGGCGCGCGGGGCATCAATCTCACCGAGTCCCAGTACGGCATCGCTTCCACGAAATTCCGGTGGAACCTCTCCGGCACCTACCAGCAGGTGATCCCCACCTACATCTCCACCGACCGGGACGGAGGCGGCGCCCGGGAATTCCTCGGCGACTACTTCGAGACACCCGGCGACATGATGAACGCCACGTTCCTGAAAGGATACCAGTGGCCCTTCGACCCCCGAAAACTCCACAAGGGAGGCTCCTCCATCGTCGACATGGCCGTCTTTACCGAGACGCGCGTCAAGGGACGGCGGGTCTTCCTCGACTTCCGGGTCAACCCCGCGGAGGGGGGCGACGAAAAAGGCCTCAGGATCGGGCTGCTGAACGACGTCACCCGGGAATACCTCGAAAAATCCCATGCCCTGCTCGACACGCCGCTGAACCGGCTGCTGAAGATGAATCCACTCGCGTACAGGCTCTACCTCGACAACGGCATCGACCTGAAAAACGAACGGCTCGAGATCGACGTCTGCGCCCAGCACAACAACGGCGGCCTCGCAGGAAACCTCTGGTGGGAGAGCAACCTGAAACATTTCTTCCCCGTGGGGGAAGTCAACGGAACCTTCGGCGTCTACCGCCCCGGAGGCTCGGCCCTCAACTCCACCCAGACGGGCAGCACCCGGGCCGCCCAGTTCATTGCCGCCAGGTACGGCGAAGAGCCCCTGGATATCGGCTCCCTGGCCAAGGCGGCGGAACCGGCCATGGAAAAGGTCATCGGGCTGGCAAAAACCTTCCGGGAAAACGCGGGCCGCGCCGGGGCATCGGAACCGCTTGCCCTCCGGGAACGGTTCCAGCGGAGGATGGACGCATGCGGCGCCATGATCCGGCCTGCCGGTACCGTCAGGAAGGCCATCGGGGAATGCCGCCGCGACCTCGAATCCCTGGCTTCCGAGACCGGGGCAGGCGACGCCCGCCAGATGGCTGCGGCCTTCATCAACCGCGACATCCTGCTGACCCAGCTCGCCTATCTCTCCGCCATCGACGAGTACATCCGCAAGGGGGGCAAAAGCCGGGGATCGTACCTCATCTGCGGTGAAGAGGGGCTCGCCGCCGACGCGGACGTCTGCGCCGCCGGAGGTGTCCCCGTCGAACTGGACGAAGGCGCCTTCTCCGACCGGGTCTGCGAAACCGCGCTGGACGCCGGTACGATGCAGTGCAGCTTTGAATGGAAGCCCGTCCGGCCCATTCCTTCGAACTACGACGACTGGTTCGAAAACGTGTACAACGCCTATGTCCGGGGAGAGATCGTGAAGTAGGGAAAAATCAATAAGCGCCAAAGCATAACGACAACACGGGCCTTCCCGTTTCCGGGGGCCCGTGTTTTTTTCGGCCTGTATTCCGGGGAGCGCCGGAACGGATTTCTAACGGCCAGGCCTTGTTCCTGACCGCACATTTCCTTCTTTCCGCTGGAGACAGTCCGGCCGGAGATCCCCTCACCTCATCCCGTCATGAAGCCGGATGTTCCTTGTTTGCCCGGGGGTTCACCACGTACCGCACTTCTTCACCCCGGGCGAGACGGAGGATATTGTCCGCGATCATGGGAATCATCGCGTCCGCCAGGTCGGAAGTAGCCCCGCCGATATGGGGGGTGATGATGATATTGGGCTGCCGGAGCATGGGGTGATCAGGGCTCAGGGGCTCCCGCTCCGGGCAGTCCAGGCCGGCGCCCGCAATCCGTTTCTCCAGGACTGCCGCAAGAAGGGCATCGTCGTCGATCAGCCCGCCCCGGGCCGTGTTGATGACGAAGGCTCCGGGCTTGAGCATGGCCAGTTTTTCCGCGTCCAGCAGATGGCGCGTCTCTTCCGTCAGGGGAACGTGGAGGCTCACCACGTCGCTTGTCCTCAGAAGTTCCTCAAGGGGGACGTAGGCCATCCCGCACTCCCTTTCGAGCTGCTCCGGAAGGCGGAACGTGTCGTAATACCGCACCGAGGCTCCGAAGGCCTGCACTTTCGCCGCAACCTGCCGTCCGATATTGCCCCCGCCGATGAGGCCGACGATTTTTTTGTTGAGGGTGAAGGTCTGGTCCAGAAACATGGTCCTGCTCCAGACGCCCGAAGCTATGCTCCTTGTGTGGGCCTGGAGGTTCCTGCCCAGGGCGAGCATGAGAAGCAGTGCAAGTTCGGAGACGGCGTAGGCGTTTGCTCCGGGAGTATTGGCCACGAGCACGCCGTGTTCCGTGGCGGCCTCCACGTCGACTGAATCGACCCCTGCCCCCCACCGGTGAATCAGCCTGAGCTTCCCGTTGTTTTCGATGGTGTTCCTGTAGGCCTTGAAGATGCGCAGCACGATGACTTCGGCATCGGAGAGCTCTTCGTATTCTTTCTGGCCGGTGACCGGCACCAGTTCAAATTCCTTCCCCGGCAGTATTTCCCTGAACTTTTCCAGGGTTCCCGCGGGGTACTCCCCTGCAAACACGATTTTCACGGCCTGCCCGTCTCCTTTCGGACGCCCCGTCTACAGGGCATCAGCCGCGGCCCGGATCTCATCCTCCGACGGCGATTTCTGGTTTTTGCCGGTGACCACGGCTATCAGCCGGAGCAGGTCGACGTTTTTCTCCCGGGCTATATCGCGGAAAAGCTTCAGGAACCCCGAATGACAGCCCGAATACCCCAGGATGAGGTCGAGGGGGGGTATGGCCGTGTGATAGCCGTGCCGCTCCATGGCCGGGATCAGCCGGTCCTCGAGGAAACGAAGAAGGCCGAAGAGGTTCACTTCGGGCAGTTTGCCGTCCCGCTGCAGCACCGCCGCAATAACCTCTGTGGGGGTGTTTCCGGCACTGCGGGCCATTCCCAGCAGCCCGCAGTCTATAAGCTCCGCTCCGCTCCCGACGGCGGCCAGCACATTCGCCACGGAGAGCCCCAGGTTGTTGTGCCCGTGAAAACCTACGGGAATTCCCACCGCATTCACCAGGGCTTCTGTATAGCGGGATGTCTGGTCAGGGGTCATGAAACCCGCAGAGTCCATAATGGTAATTTCATGAACTCCCGCGTCTTCGAGTTTTCTGGATTCCTCGGCCAGAGCGGCAGGGGAAACAATGTAGGCCTTCATGAGGGAGTAGTACACCTTCATACCGTGGCGTGCCACAATCCTGACCGCATCCATGGCAATGGCCGAGTCCCCGGCATCCGCCCCCACCCGCAGGAAGGCCAGCCCCTTTTCGGCAGCGAGCACCACATTCTGCTCCCTGTAGCGCTTCGCGTTGAGGAACATTCCTATTTCTGCCTTACCGAGATAGGGCTGGACCAGGTCAAGGTACTCCAGGTCCGTGAGGGGGGCAATGGAGTTGGACACTTCATAGGCCCCTATGCCACCCGCATTTCCGTATTCAATAGCGGTAATCCCGTTTTCGATCAGGCCCTGCAGCATCATCTCCGTCAGGTCCGCGGGAAACCCTTTCCCGAGAACATTTGCACCGTCACGCAGCGTACAGTCGAAAAGCTTCACTAAATTTCACTCCCTTTTCAGTATCAGTGCCAAGAGCCTTCACTCGCCCCATTCCCCGGGTCACCCCGGAAAACTCAGGCCATACGCCGCTCCCAGTTCCTGCAGTTCCTTCACCACGTCCTCCTCGAGGGGAATGCCGTTTTCCGTCCGGTCCTTTTCCGTCATCGCCTCGATTTCGCCCGGGAGGAAGACCTTCTCGTTGCCTCCGGACGGCGGCAGGGCTTTTATCTCCGCGACCATGGCCTCCATTCTCTTCCCGAAATCGAGCCCCGGTGCAAGAACGCCGGGAGCGGCGGCAATAAAGAAATGGCCGAGATTCTGCTCCCTGTCGAAGTCGTTGTACATGCTCCCGAGGGAGGGACCGAAGGCAGCTCCCGTCAAAACCCCCGCCATGGCTTCTATGAATAGGGCAATGGCGGAACCCTTCGGGCCTCCGAAGGGAAGGACATACCCCTCGAGCGCTTGTTCGGGATCCTCCGTCGGATTGCCGTCTTTGTCTATCGCCCAGTCCGGCGGGATCTTTTCCCCCTTTTTCCATGCCCTGCGGATCTTTCCCCGGGCTACGATGCTCGTGGCCATATCCAGCACCAGGGGCTCGTATTTCCCGGCAGGAATGGCGTACGAGAGGGGGTTTGTCCCCGTGTAGGGCTTGCCGGCGCCCCAGAGAGCCATGGTGGTGGGGGCGTTGGACATGGCGAGGGCAATGCAGCCTTTCTGTGCCAGCGGCAGGGTATAAAAGCTGGCCGCGCCGAAATGGTTGGACCCCCGGACGCCCACACAGCCGATCCCGTTCTCTTCCGCCAGTTCAGCCGCCAGCTTCGATGCTTCGGAAGCGGCAAACTGCCCTATGGTATTCCCCGCGTCCATTACGGCCCCTGACCGTCCGCCCCGTTCAATTTTCAGGGCAGCGTTCGGCCGGACCATGCCTGACGTTATTCTTTTCAGGTAAATTCCCGTTCTGCTGACCCCGTGGGATTCAACTCCCCTGAGGCTCCCATGGACCATGGAGGCGGCCAGGACATCCGCTCTCTCCTTCAGAACTCCCGCCGCCTGATAGACGGCAGAACAAAACGACTCCAGCGTCTCCTTTTTGAACAGCTCCATTGATTTTTCCTCCTCGCCGGACCTTGCCGGAATTCTTCCTTCACGCCTTCGTTCCGCGGGCGGCAAGACGCGCTTTGAATACAGGGTAGAACAGGCTGAGCAGCGTCAGAAGGAACAGGAAAAACGAAAGGGGGCGCGTGAAAATTTCGATGGGAGAGTCCGCAATCATCAGCGCTCTCCTCAATTCGGTCTCCGCAAGGGGTCCCAGGATTATCCCAAGAACCGCCGGAGCGATGGGCAGCTTCATTTTCCGCATGACAAGCCCGACCACGCCGAAGCACAGCATTGAATACACGTCGAACATGGAGTTGTTCAGGCTGTAGGTTCCGACGGTGCTCAAAACGCCGATGGCGGCGGCAAGAATCACCGTGGGCATCTTCAGGCATTTTGCAAAAAAACGGGAACCGAAATATCCCAGGGCGAGCATGATGAAATTCGTGAGAAGCATTCCCCACATGAGCCCGTACACTATCCTCGGTTCCTTGATGAAAAGATTGGGGCCCGGGTGAAGCCCGTGGATGAGCAGGCCTCCGACCATGATGGCCGTCACCACGTTTCCGGGAATTCCGAAGGTCAGCATGGGGATCATGGCGCTGGCAGTGACCGCATTGTTTGCCGTTTCCGACGCCCGGATGCCCTCGACCTCACCTTTGCCGAAGTTATCGGGATTCTTCGATTTCCGCTTCGCCTCCTTGTAGCTGATGAAGGCGGCAATGCTCGACCCCGCGCCGGGAATCATCCCTATCACGATTCCGATGATGGAAGAACGGGTCCAGGTGGGGAGTGAAGACTTGAAATCCTGACGGAAGGTCCACCGCTTCTCCTCTTTGTACCGTGTCTGATCGAGCATGGCATTATTTGCCGCAGCGGTTTTTCCCGCGGCAACATCCTCCAGCATGGTAAAGACTTCCGGGATGGAATACAGGCCGATGAGCACCACTATTTCAGGAAAACCTTCCATAAGATACATATTGTCGAAGGTAAAGCGGAAAACGCCGCTGATCTGGTCGATGCCCACGGTGCTTATAAACAGCCCCGCAAAGGCGCAGAAAAGCCCCTTGACCGTCGAACCGGAGAGAAAGCTCGCTATGGTCGACAGCCCGAGGACGGAGATCCAGAAATACTCCGCCGGTCCGAACTTCAGAGCCAGCGCGGCCAGGTAGGGGGCGATGAACATGAGGGCCAGGGCACTCGCGGCCCCCCCGACGGTGGAACAGATCACCGCCGTTTCCAGGGCGTACCGGCCTTCACCCTTCTTTGCCATGGCGTTTCCGTCGAAGGTCGTGACCACGGCTCCGGGAGTTCCGGGAATGTTGATGAGAATCGCAGCGATCGAGCCGCCGTAAATGGCCCCGTTGTACATGCCTGCCATGCACAGAAGCCCCGTCAGCGGATCCATGCTGAACGTGAAGGGAATGAGGAGGGCGACGCCCATGGAAGCCGAAAGTCCGGGAAGAGCCCCGACCATGATTCCTGCCGCGGTGCTGACGACCATGGCCACCAGATTTGCAAAAACCAGGGTTCCGGATAGAGAGGACACCAAATGTTCGAACATCATTACCCTCCTAGCTCAAAGTAAAAAACCTTTCGGGAGAGGAACCGTGAAAATTTTGACGAAGGTAATATAAAGAAAAACGGTAAACAGGGCGGCAAAGAGCAGGGAAAAACGAAGGGAAACCCCTTTTCCGAATCCGCCCCACAGCATGGAAACCGCCATCACGAAAAAGAAGGACGATGAAAAGAACCCCGCTTTTTCGATGGAAAGAACGTACAGAAGAAGCACCACTCCGAACAATGCGGCTGAACGCAGGTTGATCCCCTCGACCTTGCCGGTCGCCTCTTTGTTTCGTATGCCCATCGCCAGGATAGCCAGGCTGCAGACGAAAATTCCCGATGCGGAAAGAAGAGGGAAAAGCGCTGAATCCGACGGATATTGTACCGACAGCCACAGGACTACCAGAGAGATTGCCGTTCCGGTCGCCCCGAAAATAATGTCCTGCTTTCTTTGTGTCATTCACAGTCCCTCCCGGAAAAGGAAATGGGGAGATGCCCTCAAGGCTCTCCCCATATTCGGCTAAGGAGCAGAAATAATCAGTCTTTAATCCAGGGATCTTCCGCCCACAGTTTTGCCAGCCTGTCGCTCAGGTCCTGGAGATGCTTCTTATATTCAGCGGGATTCATGTACACCAGGGGAAGATAGGCATCTTCGCACTTCTTCCGGAATTCGGGATTCTCGACGACTTTTCTCATGCCCTCCGCAAACTTGTCGACGATTTCAGACGGCACTCCCGCAGGCATGGCAATACCCCTCGAGCTTCCCATAACCACGTCGTATCCCATTTCCCTCAGCGTCTCAACCTCGGGGAACAGGGGATCCCTTTCCTCGCCCATCTGGGCCAGCACCCTGATCTGGCCGGTTTCGGTGTATTCCTTCGCCTCGCTCACATTGAAAAGGGCGATGTCGATATGCCCGCCCAGAAGAGCCGTTCTGTTCGGGCCGGCGCCGGTGAAGGGAACGACCTTCGCCTTGAAGCCCGCGGCCCTCTCGAGGAACAGCATGGCCATGTGGTCGTCCGAGCCGATGCCGCTCACGCCGTAGGTCAGCTTCTCCGGGTTGTCCTTCGCATACTGGATGACGTCAGCCATGGTCTTGAAAGGACTGTCGGGCCGGACCAGCACCGTGCCCGGGTCATCCATCAGGCAGGCCACCGGAACAAATGAATCAAGGGTGAATTTTGTCTTCTTCCGTATGGGAAGGGCGACAATGCTCGGCGTGTTCAGGAAACCCACCGTGTACCCGTCGGGCTTCGCTTCGCTGACGAGGGTATAGCCTATTTCCGCCCCTGCCCCAGGCTTGTTCAGGACGACGACCTTCTGCCCGATATAGGGCTCGATATAGTTTGCCACGAGCCGTGCCATAATATCCGTCGACCCGCCCGGTGCATAGGCGACGATCATGGTTATCTGCTGGTCCGCCGGCCACTCGGCGTTTGCCGGCACCGAAGAGAAGATCAGAAAAGAAGCGCACAGGAGCATCATCAAACCGGTCATTTTTTTCATCATGCCTTACCTCCCCCAAAAAGTGTGATTCCTCAAAGGTTCTGCATTGCTTTCGAGAAAAACGGCCTTCCGGATTTCTGTTTCATCCCCTTCAACTGCCTCCGCTTTCTTTTCTGCCGATCACTCCTTTCACGACGGTTTATCCCAAAACGCGCATTTGGACCGATAAAAGAGGGCAGTCTCATGGTTCGGGGAGATACCCCTGCACTCCAAGAGAGAGCTTTGACGACCAGTCTTTCATGGCATTGCTGTGTTTTTCGAGGCGTTGTACCCCACCCTGCCCCAGGTGCTGAAGCACTCCGGAAAGAAGGGCATTAATGATTGCCTGCGCTGCAATATTGGAGTTGAAGAAGCTCGCCGATTCATACCGGCAGAAAAAAGCGATGTCGGAAGCGATCGCCAGGGGGGACAATTCACTGTCCGTGATTGAAACAACCCGGCAGCCGGTTCTCCGGATCTTCTCCGTCACTTCAAGGACAAACTTCGTGTATCTCGGAAGGGAAACAACAAACACCACATCATCCTGCCCGATGTCAAAAACGCTTTCCGTCAGCTGCCCGTCATCGATGGAAATATGGTGCACATTCGGCCGGATCTGGAACAGCAGCAGGTTGAAGAAAAAAGTGAGGGGATAGGAACTGCGGAGAGCCAGGGAATACACATTGGGGGCAGACGCAAACAATTCAACGGCCTTCTGGAATTTTTCCCCGGAATTCAGGGACAGCAGGGTGTTCAGCGATTCCTGGTCCCTCAAAATGGAACTCGTCCAGATCGGCGTGCTTTCGTCGGCCGGAGTTTCTTTGAGCCGTTCAACAGGGGTTATGCCTATTTTCAACTGTGACCGTATCTGCTCCTGAAGATCCGGATACCCGCTGAAGCCCATCTCTACGGAAGTCCTGCTTATCGTCGCAGGGCTGACGCCGATGCGTTCCGCAAGCTCGCCCAGATTCAGGAAAGCGGCCTCCTCCGGAGAACATGCAAAAAAGCTGGCTACCGTCCTTTTCGCCTTGGAAATAGCGTTCCTTCTGAAGTAGGCACGAATTTTTTCCCTGAAGTCATGCACAATCCCTTACCTCCGGAATGATTGAAAGGATATTATCATGACTAGCTTTTTTCTGCAATTTCTTTTTCAAATGAATCACATTTTCAGATTTCTACACTGACAATCGGGCAGACAGAAAGAAGATTAAGGAAGGGCCGGAGATGATGAGCTGTTTTCACCCCGACAGCAGGGTACCCGAAATCCGCCGGGGCCTCCCCTCTTCAGTAAAAGGGAAGAACCCCCGCAGATTCTTCTATTCCTTTTCGTATGGCCTATGAAAAAACATCTTTACTGGGATGATGCAGAATGATTACCGGCATACCCCCGGGGAAGAAATTCTTCCAGGAATAGGCGCCAGAACGAGGAGGATGGATCATGAACATTATGGATATACTGGGCGGCCTCATGCAGGCCAAGACGGCTCCGTCGGCGAGCTCCCCTGCTCGCGGCCATGGCCATGAACGCCCTGCAGAACAGCGGCAAGAGCACCGGGAAGGTTCCCCTGGGCCTTCTGGCCCCTGAGACCGAGGAACAGCAGCGCGACCTTGAAAGCGGAGCGGAAGTGGTGGTCGCCGCCATGAACAACTCCGCCACCCCCATGACCATCGAGGTGGACACCCAGGCTGAAAAGACTTACCTTCGGGAACTGTCCTCCGGCATGGGCCTCTCCCGGGACGTGGTGAACAACATCGAGCACATGGTGGGCATGCAGGGGGTGTAACAGCGCCGCCCCCCGCAAAACCAAAACCGCATTGTGATAAGGCCCGAATCGGACAGCCGATTCGGGCGACATGTTCAAAATGACACCGGTTCCTTGATCTTCAGTTCCTTTTTCAGGGCCTCCTGCAGGATGAGGGAAACGTTGACATCCTCCCGCTTTCGAAGTTCTTCTTCCATCCAAGCGGGGATGGTCAGCGTCTTTTTGACGGCCTTCCGGCTCCATGCGCGACGGACCGGAGGCATCACCGCAACGACAACCTGAACAAAGCTTCCTTCTTCCAGGGCAACGTTCTCCATAGGCGTCGGCTCAGGGATCTCATCTTTCTGCTCCTCCCGGAAGTACATGCAGTCCTGGAGAACAGCCTGGGCTTCAACGATGGCTTCTTCCACGGTATCGGCTGAAGTGAAGCAGTTATCCAGGTCCGGGAACCGGACGGTCCACCCGTCACCGTCCGGAGAAAAAACCGCCGGATATTTGTAGTAGTTAGGGCGATTCATTGTGTTCACCTGCCTTTATGTGATTGGGGAAGACAGTTTCTCTTTCACCTAATCATCGATCTGGAGCATTTTTTTGAGAGAAGCGAGAAGGCCGGGCTTTATTTTTCTCGGGATCGGGAAGGGCCGTTCTCCTGCTTTCATTGCCAGAACGTGACTTCCCTTTCCTCTCGTTTCATCAATCTCCCAACCTCTTTCTTTCGCTATTTTGATGAGCTCTTTCTGGCTATATTGCCTTCCCAAACCCTCACCTCCCGTGGAACCATATTATAGCGAATAAATCAACACGTGTCGATACGTTTTTCCATTAAAAAACTTGATCCTGCCAAACGGAAAAATGATTGTCATTGAAAATCCTTTCCCTTGGAACGACAGCCGAAAATTGACCACTTGGGGGTGCGATTGATTCACCCCCGCAAGTGTCACTCCCCTATATCTTTCCCATCTTTGGGGAGGTGAGAGTCCAGAATGGTCTCAAAAGTTTCGGGAGTTTTGCTTCTTTGAGGTTGATCTGTCCCGCAGTTCAGCATATAACGCATGCTGATTTTTCATAACAATAAGACAAAAAGCAATGCTTCGCTTCACCTCCGATAAACAAACAAAAGAAAATTGGACTTGACAATCGTAAAATTTGGAGATATCTTTCTTTTGCGGGTGCTTTTAGGCGACTTGTAGCATTTCGGAGTGCGGCACGTTGCTATAATAAGAGCTTTGCTCGCAAGGTTAGCCCTGGTTGTTTACAACCAGGGTATCCTTTTGTAAAAATCGCCGTCGATAAAGCCTTCTCTTCGCTCTTCATTTCATCGATAAAGCGCAAGGTTTTCCCAAAATCAGGGGGGAGGATAGACGATGAAGCATACTATCGGACTTGATATAGGAATTGCGTCTGTCGGATGGAGCGTTATTAACCTCGACAAAAACCGGATTGAAGACCTTGGAGTCAGGATTTTCCCCGCCCCTGAACATCCAAAGGACGGATCCTCCCTCGCAAAACAGCGCCGAGAAGCCAGCGGAACACGGAAACGCAATCAAAGAAAGACGGCACGCCTCCAGAAGATTCAAGCCCTTTTCCGGGAAGAAAAAATTCTCACTTCCCTCGAAATAGAAAACCTCCTGAATGCACATTCAGAAAAATCCCCTTACGAACTCAGGACCGATGCCCTCTCCCGCGAATTATCAGCACCGGAATGGTTCCGTGCCCTCTACCACATAGCCAAACACAGGGGATTCCAGTCAAACAAGAAAATAAAGGCCGGATCAAAGGAAAAGGAAAAGGAAGAAGGAGCTCTCCTTGAAGGAGTGAAGACCAACGCCCTTCTTATGGCTGAGAAGGGCTACCGGACAGTAGGGGAGATGTTTTTCCTCGACCCGAAATTTACTGACCACAAACGGAATAAAGGCGGCGATTATGCTCATACAGTCTCTCAGGAACTCCTGCGGGAAGAGGTTGAACTCCTGTTTGCCGAACAGAAAAGGTTAGGAAATCCCCACACCTCCGAAATATTTCGAAAATCATTCATCGAGGCTTTCACAAGCCGCCTCCCTTTCGCCGCTCCCGGCCAGATAGAATCAAAAATCGGCTTCTGTACCTTCGAAAAAAACGAAAAGCGTGCTCCACGGATGAGCTGGAGTGCTGAACGCTTCATCCTTCTGGGCAAGGTAAACAATCTTCGAATCCTTGACACATTCAAGGGGGAACGCCCTCTCACTCCGGAAGAGCGGGAAAACTTGATCAATCTGGCCTATAAAAAGGCAGAAGTTAAATATAAGGACATACGAAAAGCCTTCTCGCTGGAAGAATCCTCCTACTTTTCCGGCATCCGGTACAGCAAAGAAGACGCAAGGGAAGGCAGCGAGAACGGTAAGTTTATCGCACTGAAGGGAACCCATGAACTACGGAAGGAAATAACCGAAAGGCTTGGCAAAGAAGCCTGGGAAACGTACGAATCAACACCGGCCATTCTTGATGAAATTGCGCTTACCCTTACACTCCTAAAAACAGAGGAGGACATCCGGAGCGATCTTGAAAGCAAAAAAATACCTTCCGTCCTCATCGATGCCGTTATCGATCTCGACTTCAAGTCCACAATCAACCTTTCCTTCAGGGCGCTGCGTAAAATACTCCCGTTCATGGAATCCGGGTTTCGATACGATGAGGCATGTGAAAAGGCCGGGTACCCGTACGAAAATGCAGAAAGAACGAAATTGCTCCCCCCGGATGATTTTGACGACATCACCAATCCCGTAGTCAAACGATCTCTTCATCAGACCCGGAAAGTGCTGAACGCCATTATCAGAAAATATGGTTCGCCGTGGTCCATCCACATTGAACTGGCCCGGGAAATGGGAAAGAGCTTCGATGACCGAAAGAAAATCCAGAAAATGCAGGATGAAAACAGAAACGAAAGAGAACGGCTCAAAGCAGATTTTATTTCCAACTTCCATCGCGAGCCCTCAGGTACCGACCTTCTCAAATACAGGCTCTGGAAAGAACAAAATTGCTGTGATCCTTATGTTCAGCTTCCGGTGGGACCTGGAATATTCGAACCCAAATATATCGACCCTATCCGCCTCTTCCAGCAGGGAGACGGCACCTATGCGGAAATCGACCACATAATCCCTTACAGCAGAAGCCTCGACAATTCATACACGAACAAAATCCTTGTGCTTGCTGAAGAAAACAGGAACAAAGGAAACAAAACCCCCGGTGAATATTTATTTTCAAGCACAAATCCCGAATGTTGGGATGCCTTTGTTGCATGGGTTCAGTCGAACATACGCAACGGCAAGAAAAGAAGGAACCTCCTCCGGGAATCCTTCACTCTTGAAGATTCCAGGGAAATGACCGAGCGGAATCTCACGGATACCCGCTACATCACCAGGTATCTCGCGAACTATCTGGAAAGCCGCCTTCAATTTTCCGATCCCTCCCCTTCAAGCAAAAAGGTGCACCGCGTCAACGGGGGAGTCACCGCGGCTCTCAGAGGACTGTGGGGCCTGCCGAAAGACAGGGAAGAGAGTCATCTTCACCACGCCCTCGACGCCGTTGTCGTGGCCGTTACGGCACCGCATCTCATAGAAAGAATGACGGAATACGACAGAATGCGTAAAGCAGCAAACTTCGGCACCGGACAAGACCGCTCATCCAGGAATGCCCCCCAGCCATGGGCAGGGTTCCGAAAGGAACTCCTCGCCCGCATTTCGGAAAACCCGGCCGAAGAGATAGGCAAGATAGCGCTGCCTTCCTACAAACAGGAAGAAATTGACTCACTTCGCCCGATATTCGTTTCCCACATGCCGGTGAGAAAAGCTACCGGAGCTGCCCACAAAGAAACAGTGCGAAGCCTGAAACTGGCAGACACTTTAGGCGGGACATTTGTCCGGACGCCTCTAACCAAACTCAAACTTGCGGACCTGGAAAATATGGTCGGCAAAGAACGTGACCGAAAACTTTACGATGCCCTGAAAGAG
The DNA here is from genome assembly GCF_004366815.1 of Aminivibrio pyruvatiphilus. NCBI lineage: Bacteria > Thermotogati > Synergistota > Synergistia > Synergistales > Aminobacteriaceae > Aminivibrio > Aminivibrio pyruvatiphilus. Next base: position 80,219 of record NZ_SORI01000002.1, read on the forward strand.
CGGCTTTCAGCTAACGACGGCAAAGGAGAAAAGGCCTTCGGGACTTCGGCACCTCTTTTCAGAAAACCTACCAGAGAAGGAAATCCCGGCCCCATCGTCCGTTCAGTCAAAATTTTCAGCCCAGGCACTTCCGGGGTAAGAGTCCGGGGAGGCATTGCGGACAACGACAATCTGGTTCGTGTGGATATTTACTCCTATAAAAACAAATTTTCGCTCGTCCCCCATTACGTGGACGATATTGCTCGAGGAGTTCTGAGAAGAAAGGGTATCCTCGCACACAAGGACGAAAACAACTGGGAGCCTATTACACCTGAGCATAAGTTTCTTTTCTCTCTTTTCCCGAACGACTTGGTTGAAGTCCTCCAAAGGAACGATGACAGTGTTTTAGGCTATTATAGAACTGTAGATAGAGATAATGGACGGCTCACTCTTGCCTCACATGACGGAAAAGAAGAAGATATACGGGTTTCCATGAGAACGTGCAAATCAATTCGGAAATTCCAGGTTGGCCTCCTAGGCGACTTTCACGAAGTGAAGAAAGAAAAACTGCCTTCGGGAAAACCCGTTCATGAGCTGGCGTAGCATTCTGATCGCTTCACCGGCAAAACTCAGCCTGGCCCAGCAGCACCTTCACATCGCTATCGGTGATGAAGAAATTGATGTGCCCTTGGAGGACATCGCTGTTATCATCATCGAAAACCTGCAGACGCTCCTGACCGGACAGATAATCAGCGAACTGGCTCAAAGAGGGATCGGTCTAATCATCTGTGACGAAAGACATCTGCCCTGCGGAGAATTACTGCCGTTTCATCAGCACAGCCGAATGAGAAAAGCGCTTTCATTTCAGTTGGAAATGACTGAACCGTTTCGAAAAAACTGCTGGCGACTGATAATCCGCCGAAAGATACTGAACCAGGCTATTTGCCTTGATCTGCTCTGGAAGCCGGACGGAGACAGCCTGCGAAGCCTCGCCTCCGGCGTCAGGAGCGGAGATCCGGACAACAGGGAAGCTCAGGCAGCCCAGATTTTTTTCTCGCGGATCATTCCCGGCATTACACGACGAACCCCTGATCCCTTTAATGACACTTTGAATTATGGATATTCCGTCATGAGGGCCGCAGTTGCACGGGCTTTTTCTGCTCACGGATTTCTCCCTGCCCTGGGGCTCCACCACAGGAACGAACTCAACCAATTCAACCTGGCCGACGATTTCGTTGAGGTTCTGCGTCCTCTTGTCGATCTTTGGGTAAGCAGCAACCTGGGAAGGGAGGAAATTTTTAATTCTCTCCACAGGCAAAGCCTGGCATCGCTCCTCTCGAGCGATATTTCAATCGATGGGGAAAGAAACACGGTACTGCGCTCAACGGAGATCATGGCTGCCAGTTTTTTTACTGCTTGCAGGGAAAAAGCTCCTGCCCTGATACGCTTGCCGGAGCTCCTTCCTCTGACAGAACACCGGTATGAGTGAATGCCGCTTCATGAGGCTGCTCGTATTCTTTGATCTACCGGTAGTCAGCAAGGAAGACAGGCGGATTTACCAGAGATTCCGTAAATTCTTGCTTGCTGACGGTTACGACATGCTCCAGTTTTCAGTGTACAGCAGAATTGTCAACGGGGAAGACGGCGTTGACAAACACTTGAAAAGACTGGGGAAGAATATTCCAGGCAAGGGATCCGTCCGGTTTCTCCAGATTACTGAACGCCAGTATGCTGCAATGAAACTTCTCGTCGGCCAGAGAACAATCAAAGAAAAAAAGGTCGGAACAAGCCAGCTCCTGATCTTTTGAGGCAATTTTTTCGACGATGAAGGGGCTTGAACTTCAGTGTTCAAGCCCCTTCATCGTTAGGATATTGTAGCATTTCGGAGTGCGGCAGGGAGCTATAACGGCGAAAAAGGAGCCGCCTCCCGTTGGCAGATTGTAGCATTTCGGAGTGCGGCAGGGAGCTATAACAAGACAAACGACATATACGCCGGAGCAATAATTGTAGCATTTCGGAGTGCGGCAGGGAGCTATAACGGTCGGGGTGTTCTCCGAGAACTGCAAGATATTGTAGCATTTCGGAGTGCGGCAGGGAGCTATAACTGGCGTACTGCCGGACAAATACCCTGTTGTATTGTAGCATTTCGGAGTGCGGCAGGGAGCTATAACCGTAAATGACGCCGACCTGTTCGCGTCGTGATTGTAGCATTTCGGAGTGCGGCAGGGAGCTATAACCGAAAGGAGTGATCCCCATGAAACGCCTCGATTGTAGCATTTCGGAGTGCGGCAGGGAGCTATAACCAGAAATGCTCCACCATGTAGCGCTGGAATATTGTAGCATTTCGGAGTGCGGCAGGGAGCTATAACCTGCACCAGGACGGTAAAACACAATGTTTGATTGTAGCATTTCGGAGTGCGGCAGGGAGCTATAACGGTGCAGGAAAAACGGAGTTGGTGGGCACGATTGTAGCATTTCGGAGTGCGGCAGGGAGCTATAACTTGATTATCCTTGGTCTTCGACATTTAACGATTGTAGCATTTCGGAGTGCGGCAGGGAGCTATAACGTAAATGTGCGGCTGGACAACGTATCGGGGATTGTAGCATTTCGGAGTGCGGCAGGGAGCTATAACATCGCTCCGGATCTTCGCCGCGTAATCCGCATTGTAGCATTTCGGAGTGCGGCAGGGAGCTATAACCATGGAATTGCCCTCCACATATATGGAGAGATTGTAGCATTTCGGAGTGCGGCAGGGAGCTATAACTAGATTCTTGACACGCCCCCTACCCCCGGCATTGTAGCATTTCGGAGTGCGGCAGGGAGCTATAACCTGAACTTTCCCGCCTCCGCCAAGGTTTGCATTGTAGCATTTCGGAGTGCGGCAGGGAGCTATAACACCCTAACGTGCTTCGCCTGACCGATCCTTATTGTAGCATTTCGGAGTGCGGCAGGGAGCTATAACGGTGAACCCGGTGCGGAGATATACAGCGCAATTGTAGCATTTCGGAGTGCGGCAGGGAGCTATAACGGACAGGAAGGCGGCACGGAGCCGGGCACTATTGTAGCATTTCGGAGTGCGGCAGGGAGCTATAACAGATAGAGGCTCTCAGGGAAGCGGCGAGAGATTGTAGCATTTCGGAGTGCGGCAGGGAGCTATAACAAGCTCAGCTTCGACGAGTCGAACCGCACGATTGTAGCATTTCGGAGTGCGGCAGGGATCTATAACCGATAGTACCATCGCCCCTTCAATGAACCCGGCGGCCTTTCCGCAATAAGCTCAGATAGGCCGCCGGGCAGTTTTTGCATTCATTCTCAGTTTCCAAATCGCGGCACGGTCAAAGAAAGACGCTTTTCACGCCGACCTCAAAAAAACGGGATTGTCGCTCCCTTTCTACTGTAGCTTGGAGACGATGACCCTGTTGGTGATGCCCTTTTCCTTTTCCTCCTTGGTGGCCCTGATGATGCCGTAGAGTACGCCGGTTTCGCTTCTGTCCCATGCGATGCCCTGGCCACGGATGTTTTTCGGCAGTATTTCCACCAGCTCGATGACGGAACCCATTTTGGGAAGCCTGCATTTGTAGACTTCCGCAGGGTCGTGGCCCGACAGGTAGAGGAATCCGTCGGCTCCCCAGGAGCCTCCCGAATTGCTCATATCCTCCAGCCGTTCGAGTATTGCCTTGGGGAGGGTCCACGCTTCGAGCCACTGCCAGTTGTCGGCGAACTTGACTATGGTGGTGCATATCTTGTGCCCGTAGGGCGTTTTGTTGGGGCCGTAGGGCCTGTCGTAGTTGGCGAAGGCCACCCACCAGTATCCGTCGTGCCGGTCCACCCAGGTGGCGGATCCCCAGTGTATGCCGAAGCTGTGGTTGGCCACGTGCTCCAGGGTTGCGGCGTCCCACACCTCGATGGAGCTGGTCATGGGCCATTCGCTCCAGTTGGAATGGGCGCAGTAGATTTTTCCGTCGATGACGGCGGCGCTGTCGAGGTGAATGATGGGCCCGTCCTTGGGTCCTTCCCATTTCTTGACGAGCTTTCCGGTGGCCTTGTCGTACTTGGCGACGACCCGGTTGTCTATGGCATAGAAGTGGTGTTCATCCACTCCGATCCCCTGGTTCGCTTCCGGGACGTTGAACTCCGCGGTCTGCTTGAATTCGGCCGCTCCCGCCAGCGAAGCGAACAGCAATACAAGCCCCAAAGAAAGCAATACTGTCTTTTTCATTTTTTCTTCCTCCCCGAACCGCTCATGGTTTTTTCGGACATGGTTTCCCCTGACCGTGCCGTCAGTCAATAGGGTGAAGCTCCGGACAGGCGCCGGGGTTACCCCGCGTGGACCTTGCCTTCCTCCACCACGGTCTTTCCGTCAAGGAGCAGCCTGGGCCTGGTGATGATGCCGTCCACGTGGACGCCTGCCGCCACGGTGCCGCCGAAGGTGTCGTTGCTGCCGAGGGCGATGTGGACGGTGCCGTAGATTTTTTCGTCCTCCAGGATGACTCCGGTGACCCGGGCTTTGTCGTTGGTTCCTATGCCGAGCTCCGCCAGGTTCCGGGCCCCGGGGTTGTTTCCCAGCATTGTTTCCAGCCGTTCGGCGTCCGGCCCTTCCGCCCTGACGAGGAGGCCCTTCCGGAAGACAAGGTGCAGGGGTGCGCTGAGGACGCCGATGCCGGCGAAGGACCCGTCCACCAGGACTTCCCCTTCCGCCGTTCCCTCCACGGGGGCGATGTAGGATTCCCCCGTGGGAAGGTTCCCCGACTCTCCCCTGTTCCGGTAGATGCCGGTGCTCGGCACGCCGCTTCGGCCTTCGAGGGACATGCGGAGGACGTAACCTCCGGAGTGGAGTTCGGCGGCTCTGGCCTCCGAGAGCAGGGCCGTGACCCTGCCGGTGAGTTCGGCCACCTTGCCGTAATCCGCGGTGATGGGGCCGTGAAAGAACATGTCCTCGGTGATTTTGGGCATGGTGGCCACCCTGGCACCGGCGGCGCAGGCCCTTTTCTTCGCCTGGGTGTGGGTCAGGGACGTTCCGGTGGCGGCGATGACCACATCGGCATGCTCCATGGCGGCGGCTGCCGGGGCGAAGGGTTCTTCGCCGTTTTTGGACAAAAGGGGCATCCTGAGGGCGAGGGCTTTGGCGCCCAGGGTTCCGGCTGCCTCGAACAGGCTCTCGCCGATGCGAAGAGTGGTGTGGTCGTACAGGACCAGGAAGGTTTCACCGGGCTTCAGCCCCATGTTGTCCTCAAGAATGCGGCGGGCGACTTCCACAAAATCCATTATTCCGCCTCCTCTCCCCTTCAAACAGGGGTGTCTTTAGCCTATGAGCTCTTTTACCATGCTCGCGGCGACGCCCCTGGCGAGGAGGGCGGGCCTGTCCGTTATCTCCCGGACCAGGGAGCGGATGGCCAGGGTGTACCCTATGCAGTCCAGGACGGTGATTTCCGCCTTCCATTCCTTGAGTTCCTCCGCCGCTGCCCGGGCGGCCTCCATGGCGTTGACGTAGGGCGATGACGGCACCGCCCGTACGAAGGGGCTCAGGCTGCCCCACCGGTGTTCCGACTGCTCCACCTGCTCGGGGGAAGGGGTGAGGATGCCGATCCGCATTCCCTTGGCCACGGCCGCCACGGCGTTGAAGAGCACTTTCTGGGGGCGGATGAGGAGGCCGCCGGTTTCAAAATCGGGGAATTCCCCGGTGCACAGGAGCAGGACGACGGGAATGCCGCCGGTGAAGTGCTCCGCAATTTTTTCGTGGATCCTCGGCGTGATGTGCCGCTCGGCCACCTGGACGGATGAGCCGTCAGCGAGTCTCGTCACGAGGACGTAGTCTCCTTCCCGGGGAGCGAAGGAGGCGATTATTTCAGGGGAAAGACCGTCCAGGGCGCCCGCTTCCCGTATTTCGATGTCCGGGCCCAGGATGGAGGCCACGTCGGGAATGACGTCAGTTCTCGGAGACTGTCCTATGGTCACCGTTCCAATCACTTTTTTCATCGGAATCCCTCCCGAATTGAGTGTTCCGCCCGTAGACGCACCCGAGGTGCCACGGACGGCCCGGGCCGCACCGGAGGCATTCTTCCATGGATGACGGTATTCCGCTGGTTACGGCCCCCTTTATGTTCCGCAGCAGCCCGAGGAGGGCCCGGATGGTTTCCTCCGAGCCGTCCTCGACTAAAAAGGTGGAAGCACCCTCGGCCCCGGAAATTCCCCCTCTCCCCACGAGCCACCTTCTGGGCCAGCCGAGCAGGGCGAGGGCGTCCAGTTCCGTCACCACCCTGCCGGGGACGGGCACGAGGCCGACTGCCATGCCCATGGCCCATACGGAGGCTTTCCGCCCCGCGTTCCCGCAGGCTTCCCTCAGGGGGACGGGAGAGAGCTTTTCAAGCCCTGCGGCCACATAACACCGCACGCCCTCGGATTCGAGGGCAGGTATGACGCTGCCGGGTTCTCCGCAGAGGTCCTTCCCGGCCATCATGGCGGCGCCTCCCCAGGGATCGATGAGGTTGGCGCCGCAGACGCACACATCGTCAGGGCCCATTTCCCGGGCGATCTCCGCCAGCCTTCCGTCCGCCTTTTCGGCCATACCCCTTCTGAGCAGAAGGGAATGGGCGCCCTCCGGCTCCGCCGCCCCGGAGGAAACCGTTCCCCTGGGAGTCACCCTGCCGGAAATCCTCAGGGGCTGCCCGCAGAGTTCTTCGGACAGGGCGGAGACCGTGGTACCCCCCTTCAGGAGGATCATCCCGTCCGACAGGGCCTTCCGGACCTCGGGCAGGGACGCTATGGCTTTGGCTATGAGCCGCTTCCCCTCGGATACGGTGAGGGTGAACTGGCACTTCATGACGGTCAGCCGGTGGTTCTGCCCATGGTCTGGAGATGGACCATGGACCCGTACAGGTCCACCATGCGCCTGAACTCCTCCTCGCTGCAGAAGCTCAGCTTTCCTTCGCCGAACTCCTTGGCGGCCTCGATGACGAACCGCACCGCCGCCTCGATATCCACCACCTGGGACGATCCCGTGGCGCACCCCGGTACGGCCGTTTCCGCCGTCAGGGCGATCCCCACCACCGGCGCCTTCGTGGCGGTGCAGGGCTGCAGTATGCTGTTCAGGTGGTAGAGGCCGTTGCCGTAGGGCGTTATGTCCTGGGTGGTGATGGGGAACACCACGGGGGCCCGGCCGGTGACGCTTGCCATCAGGGAGAGAAGGTCTTCGCTCACCCTGAGGATATACCCCTCCCTCACCGTGGGGGAGAGGGCGAACCCCCTGCAGTTGATCACCCGGTTTCCCCTGGTGGTGTCGATGGAAAGCACGGCGTCGAGTTCATCGCTCATTTCCTCGCCGTTGGCGATGGCCATGTTGATGGGCGAGTCCATGAAGGGGACCGGGTCGTGGGGCCGGGTGGGGGCGTTGGGGCAGATGTGGGTGGAGATGAACACGTCTCCGGCCAGGACGTCCCCCAGGCTCGCCATCCGGCCGAGCTTCATGGCCGCCGCCACCGCCGCGACGGCGCCGTCCCCGTCAGAGACGAGGCCTATCCGCTCCGGCCGGGCGCCGATTCCTCCCAGGCGACCCACGATGCCGAGGGTGGGAGCTTTTCCCCCTCCCCGTTTTCCGCTCTTTCCGGAGAACCAGACCTTGATGAAGTCCGTGTGGCCTTTCGGTCCCTCCACTTTTTTCACGGTGATGCTGCCGGCGCTGACGCCTGCGGCAATCAGGGCCTCCCGCACCGACTCCCCCGACGCCGACGGGCTGTCGAGGAGTTCGTAGGCTTCAATGGCATATTTCAGGGACATGGGATCTTCCCCTCCTATCTGATGTATTCCACTATTTTCTTACCCACCACGGGCTCGATTTCCTCCATGAGTTCCATGCACCGCATGCCCTCACCCAGGATGAGCCGGTCGGCGGGGACGACGAAAAGAATGACGGTCTGCCCTTCCTTTACTTCCGCCGTGGTGACGGGAAGCCCGGACCCGGCGTCGAGGGTCATGATGAGGTCGGGAAAGGTGGCAAGCCGTTCGCCCCTGCTCTCCAGCGTCATGTATTCGTTCCAGAAGGTGGTTTCGAAGTCCCCCACGATGACGGAGCCGCTGTCGAACCCGCCCCTGGTGACGATCTCCTTCCGGGCCACCGCCCCGGTGACCATGTGCTCACCGCCGAGGAAATTCAGGATGGAGGCGAGGACGACATCCCCGCCCCGGGGCATGGCCTTTCTCATCCGCTCCCCCAGGTCCATGGCCTGCCGGAGGGCGCCGCAGGCGCCGTGCGCCCTCGCGTAGGACGCCGCCACCGGGTTCCGGGCCACGGCGACGAGGCCGCCGGATTTGTCCGCCGCCGCCCGGATCATGGAGGACGCGCTGCCGAGCTTCCCCGCCACGTGCAGTTCCAGGTAGAGCCCCTTCTCCCGGTCTCCGCCGGCGGCGGACTGGCGGGAGACGTACCCGGGGTCCCTGTGGAGCCCCATGGAACCCATGACTCCCGTGGGATGGGCCCTGCCGTTGCAGAGGGCGTCCACCACCGGCAGGCCCATGAGGGCAGCGGGAACCCATCCGTTGGTGATGGAGCTTCCGCCGCACTCGTTGGGTATGAACCCTCCCGGCGCCGGGCAGCCGTTTTCTTTCAGTATTTCCACGACCCGGACATAGTCCTTCGGCTCCACCCGCGCTTCCGCCGCAGCGGGGGCCCCGACGGCCGATCCGGTGATGAGCACCGTGTCCGGAGGGATGTCGTCGATATCGGCCAGGACCACCTCTCCGGCCTCCAGGGCGCCCCTGAGGTTGAGGCGCCCCTTCTCCATGCTGCCCCCTCCGCCGCCTCCCAGGACTGCTCCGCCCAGTATGGCGGCTTCTCCCGTTTCTTTCGTTATGGGTCTTTTCGCCACCGGCTCTCTCCTCCTCTTCAGCCCAGGACGGTCCACGCCGCAGCGGCCTGGGCCCTCACGGGATCGATGACGGGCATGCCGGTTTTTTCCCTGAGGATCCCGGCCGCCCCGATGGTGGACATGCCGGTGCAGGCAAGAACGAGCATCCTCGCTCCCCTTCCGGCAAGTAACCGGCCTGCGGCGACCAAAGCCTGCATGCCTTCGGGCTTCATAAGGTCCAGCGTGGACTCCACCCCTTCGGGCACCGCATCCGCCGCGAGGTTTTTTCCCAGAATGCGGCTCATGGCCTCCGGCACAATCTTCGTAATGCCAAGAACGCCCACCGGCAGGCCGGTGATCAGGGCGGCCGATGCGGCCGCCCTTCCTGCGCCGATGACGGGAATCCGGAGGGACCGGGAGGCCTCCTCCACCGCCGGGTCGCCTGCACAGCTCACGATGACCGCATCCATCCCTTCCCGCTCCATTTCCTTCGCGAGGGCGAGCACCTTGGGGACGGCGATCCGCTCCGTCTCCCCGTCGTGAATTCCTTCGGGCTGGTCGGGGATGCAGCGGGAAACCACGTCGAAGCAGGGGAAATACTGCATAACGAGCTCGCCGTGAAGGTTCAGGAGCTTTTCATCCGGCGTGGTCAGCACGCGGATGAGGCCGATCCGTTGTTTTGTCATTACAGGAAGCTCCTTATGAGGGCGTTCACGAACCCGTAAATGCCGTCGCCCGCCACGAGGCCGCCGCCGTAGATCTCAAGCTCCGGCTTGAAGTTCTTTTCAAGGGGAAGCCTGATGAGAAGGGCCACCAGGAGACCGACGCCGTAAATGGGGTTGCGGATGAGCAGCCCCGTGGCGAAGAGGATCCCCAGGGCTTTTTTCGCCCCACCCGCGAACTGCAGTGCCGCGCCGAAGACGCTGGCGATGACGAGCTGCCTGAGAATTTCCGGGTTCAGCCCCGCCTTGACCGTGGCGGCGAAGACCTTGCTGACCGGGGGTACCATGTCGAGCTTGAAGTGCATGTTCATCAGGAGGGCCGTCACGCCCACGGCGATGAAGGCGCCGATCAGCTCGGAGATGACCTGCTGCCGCCGTCCGTCCATTTCGTATGCGGGGTCGCTTCCCCTGCCCCGGACGATCCAGCCGGTCTTGAGGTCATAGCCCATATCGGCGAAACAGGGGCCCGTGCTGGCCACATACCCGGTGAGAAGGATCAGGGCGTGGGGAGGGAACCCCATGAACACGCCGAGGCTCAGGAAGATGATCGTCACGGCGAATCCGGGGAACCATCCGGAGTGCATGGCGGAAAGGCCCACGAGGATGGGCGCGACGATGGCCGAGAAGGTGCACCACAGTACCCAGATCACGAGCTTCTCCATGGGCATTTCGGTCCAGATTCCGCTCATGACCGCCAGCACCACCGCGCCGAGGGCGAAGAGGACGATGTGGGCGGACAGGGTCTTTTTCACCGTTTCGGGCGAAACGGTGTACTGTTCGGCGGCCTCTTCCCCCGCAGGAGCGGACGGCTTCCTGTGCCGGAAAATAATCACCATGGCCTGGACCAGGGAGATGGCTCCGGCGCCGATCATGACGCCGTGGGGAATGTAGGTCTTGCCGAGGTCGGTGACGTTTTCAAAGCCGATGCCCGCAAGAATGGGTCCGGCCCAGGGAGCGATATGGTGAAAATATCCCCGGACCAGGAGGCCGATGGCCAGGGCCAGCATGGCGTAGACGTTGGCTATGAAGGCTATGCCGACACCCGCCATGGGAAGGCCCGCTATGCCCAGCGCCGGGAAGGTGAAGAGCTTGCTGCTGCCGAGGGCGCCGAGGAAGACGCCGAGAAGAAGGTGCTTCCCCTTTCTGCCGCCTTCATCCCCCGCGATGAGGGCCTGGGCGGTGGCGATGCCCGGAGGCCAGGTGCCCGTGGCGGGAAAGAGTTCCGAGTCGAAGAGGCGGTACACGAGGTGCATGCCGATGAGCGTGGCAAGGCCCGACCCGAGGAGCATGGGTATGACGAGGCTCAGGTCGCCGTAGGCGTAAAAGATGGCCACGGCGAGGAGGGTGCAGTTCGCAGCCGCGAAGCCTGCTCCGGACGTCATGGTCTGGACAAGGTTCTGGCGGTCCAGGGACCGGAACTTGTGCATGGCCTGGAAAGGCATCCTGGCAAGAGACATGGCGATAAGGGCTCCGATGATGGAGGTATTCGGCGTGATCCCTATTCTGGAGATTATCTGCATGCAGATGACCGCCGAGAGCGCAGAAACCAGAAGGCTCAAGATGAGCGTTTCCTTTTCAAGGGCCTTCACATGCTGCCTTTTTTCCGTGCTTTCCATTTCTTTCATCCCCTCTCCTCGATTTGCCTGAAACTTCCACTTCCTCTGAAACGCATTTTTCAAAAAACCATGCAATAATTGTACAAGCCCCGCCCGGGTTTTACCAGATGCATTATGCAAATCTTCCCCACTTTCAAAAATTTTCCTCCCGGCCTTTCAGGTTTTCAAAGGCTCCCCGGCCGGCTATCTCCGCCTCCCTTTCACCGCAAAGAAAATGCGGCTTGTTTAAAAGGCGGCAATCTTATATAAACTTTCATCAGAGGAGTCTTTCAGTCTGCACGTCGAGTACCGGAAGGAGGAAAGCCCGATGAGAAGAACAATGGTTTTTTTGATTGCCGCCGCTCTGGCGGCGGGGTTTCTGTCAGTTCCTGCCTGGGGTGCGGAGGTTCCCGGCCCGTGCGGGCTTTTTGCGCAGGCGGATGCGGAGGCGCTGTTCAGCGAGCCCGTGTCGCCGGGGGTTTCCCGGGAAACGGTTGCCCCGGCGGGGAAGAGCTGCAGGTATTCTTTCAGGAAGGACGGGTCTGTGTACGGAGTGACGCTCAGGGTCTGCACCACGGAGGAGATCGCCGCCGAGGGTATTTTCGGCTCGGCGGGGGATGTGTTCAGCCGCCAGATCGGAGCGCGGACCAGGCACGAAGAAGCCTCGAAGACGTTTCTGGAAGTGGGGGTGCCGGGAGCGGAAGCTTTCTGGGAGGGGACTGCACTGTGGGTGCTGAAGGGAGAGGTGCTGTTTCTTCTGACCGTTCATTCGCCCCTGGCGGGGTCCTTCAAAACCATGGATGAAATGAACGCCGCCCAGGAGGAACAGAATCTCGCCCTGGCCCGCAAAGCCGCCGTAGTCATCGCGGGAAGGCTGAAATGAGAGAGGAAGGGCAGGGGGATTTTCTTCTTTTTTCTTCTGGAATATTGCTGAAGGAAAAGAGGCTTCTTCTTCAACATTCATGGTAAAATTGTTACATTCAATTGTTACATACAATTGCACCATACATTATATCTTCGGCACCTTGACAACCGGGTCCTTGATTGCACGAAACTGCAGGCCCCCTGTTGTATACCCGTACGGCTCACCGCCGAAGGGCAGGGGGTCTTTCTGAACACACAGTTTTTTTCAGATGTCTTTGCTCCTCCGGAGTACCAGAAAACATCACCTGCAGGTCAAGCAAACAGCACCGGTTCTTCCCCAAGAAACACAATCACAACCGAATACCGCACCTCCAGCCCCCTGTACCTCCGCTTCACAGGACAAAAACCCTCAAGGTCTGCTGCCGGACCTTTCTTTCCGACCTCACCCGTTTTTATCAGAAAGCAGAATACTCACGAAAGGGTGTCATTGTATGCTGATTTTGATTTCCGATGCTTTTGATCCCAGCCTGCCTGAAAGACTTTCGGTCTTCGGAGAAGTGACGGAAGACAGGAATCGCCTTGCGGAAGCGGATGCCGTTCTGGTCCGGAGCAAGACGAAGTGCACCAGGGAGTATATCGACGGCGCTCCGAACCTGAAGCTGATCATCCGGGGAGGGGTGGGCACCGACAACATCGATACAGCCTATGCCCTCGGGAAGGGCATTGTCGTTAAAAACACGCCGAAGGCTTCCGCCATTTCCGTGGCCGAGGTCGCCTTCGCCCTGATGATTTCGGTCCCGAACCAGCTGGTCACGGCGCACGTCGCCATGACCGAGGGTCGGTGGCTGAAGAACGAGATAAGGAGAACCGAGCTGTTCGGAAAAACCCTGTGCCTGGTGGGCATGGGCAACATCGCCCGGGAGATGGCCCTCAGGGCCAGGGCCTTCGGGATGAAAACCATCGCCTGCAGAAAATCGGGGCTTCCGAGCGATTTCGCGGAAGTGCGGGGCTCCCTGAAGGAGGCCTTTTCCGAGGCGGACTACATTTCCCTCCACGTTCCCCTGACGGACGAAACACGGAACATGATCAACCGGGAAAGCATCTCCTGGATGAAGGACGGCGTTGCAATAATCAATACGGCGAGGGGAAAGTGCGTGGTCGAGGAAGACCTGGCGGCTGCCCTGGAGAGCGGCAAGGTAGGGGCCTATGCCTCTGATGTCTGGTTCTCCGATCCCCCTTCCCCGGACTGCCCCCTGCTGAAGGCGCCCAACGTGACCATGACCCCCCACATAGGGGCGAACAGCGAGGAGAACCTGCTTCGAATCAGCGATGAAGTCTGTGAACTGATACATCATTTCGTCAAAGGAGACCTGAAAGGATGAGAAAATTTAATTTTTCGGCCGGCCCGGCGGTTCTGCCCCTGCCGGTGCTGGAGGAAGTAAGGGATACGCTGGTTGACTACAGGGGGAACGGCTTGTCCCTCCTCGAGTGCAGCCACAGAAGCAAAATGTACGAAGACGTGCACAACGAGACGATTTCCCTGTTTCAGGAACTGCTCGGCCTGCCCGAGAGCCACAAGGTCATTTTCCTGGGGGGCGGCGCAACGCTCCAGTTCTCCATGGTCCCCATGAACTTCCTGACGCCCGGGAAGGCCTGCGACATGGTGGTCAGCGGCGCGTGGGCGAAAAAGGCCCTTTCCGACGCCAAAAAGATCGGCGACGTGAAGGTGGTCTTCGACGGCGCCGAAACGAAGTACACCACCCTTCCGAAATCCGATACCATCTACAACCCGGACGCGGCCTACGTCCACATCACGTCGAACGAGACCATCGGGGGCCTGCAGTGGAAGACCTTCCCCGACACGGGCGACGTTCCCCTGATAGCGGACATGTCGAGCGACATCATGAGCACCCCCCTTCCCGTGGAGAAATTCAGCATGATCTACGCGGGCGCGCAGAAGAACCTGGGCCCTTCGGGAGTCGCCGTGGCAGTCATCCACGAGAAGCTCCTCGAACGGTGCCCCAAGTCGCTGACCGCCTATCTGAACTACGGCATCCACTCCGAGAAGAATTCGCTCTACAACACTCCCCCCGTGTTCTCCATCTACATCATGATGCTTGTCCTGAGATGGGTGAAGGCCCAGGGCGGGGTGGCGAAGATGAGCGAGCTTTCGTCCCAAAAGGCGGGGGCCATTTACCGGGAGATTGATTCCAGCGGGGGCTTCTATTCCTGCCCCGTGGAGAAGGAGAGCCGTTCCGTGATGAACGTCATTTTCCGCCTGCCCTCCGAGGAACTGGACAAGAAATTCCTGAAGGAGGCGGAGGCACTGGATATGATCGGGCTGAAGGGGTACCGTGATGTGGGAGGATGCAGGGCATCCCTCTACAACGCCATGCCCCTGGAAGGAGCCCTGACCCTGGCCGGCTTCATGAAGGACTTCGCGGCGGCCAACGGGTAATACAAGGCGTTTACGGCGTTCCTCAAGCCGGTTTAAAGAGCGGCGCACAAATAAATCACGAAAAGGAGATGGAAAAATGAAAAAAGCGATCCTGGTTCTCATGATGTTTCTTTTCTGCGTAACGTCTGTTGCGGCAACGAGCGGCGAGGCCCTCGCCTCGGCATCGTATCTCATGGCCACAAGCAGCGCCACGGGCAACTATTACCGGTTCGGCAGCGTCCTTGCCCAGATCATCAGTGCGAAGGCCGGAGTGAGCATCACCGTCACGTCCAGCGGCGGCTCCATCGAAAACGCGCGGCTCCTTGGAAGCGGGGAGAACGAGTTCGCCCTCATCCAGACCGACGTGAACCACTATGCGCTGACGGGAACCGAGCAGTTCGCCGGCAAGCCGATCAGGGGCTTTTCGGCCATCACCGCCCTGTACCCCGAGATGGTGCAGATCGTGGTTTCCAAGAAGAGCGGCATCCAGAGCGTTCTTGACATGAAGGGCAAGAGGATCTGCGTCGGCGCCGCGGGAAGCGGCTACGAAGTGGCGGCCCGCCAGGTGCTGCTGGCCCACGGCATGACCTACGACGACATCGACGAGCGCTTCCTTTCCGCTTCCGAGGGCAAGAACGCCCTTCAGGACGGCCAGATCGACGCGTTCTTCATGTGCTCGGGCTATCCGAACTCCAACGTGGTGGAACTGGGCCTCACCGGCGGCATCGACGTGATCAGCATCGCCCCGGAGTATGTGAAGAAGCTCACGGAGATGTACCCCTTCTACTCTCCCTACACCACTCCCGATGACGACCAGTACAAGATCGGCCACACCGTGGACAGCGTGTCCGTCATGGCCATGCTCGTGGCCCGGGACGACGTTCCGGAAGATGTGATCTATAACGTCACAAAGGTGCTCTATGAGAATCTCGACGAGATCAGGCTGCTGAACAGCAGAGGGAACTACATGACCCTCGAGGGAGCCTTCAGGGGCATCGGCGGCAACGTCCATCCGGGAGCGGCCCGCTTCTACAGGGAAAAAGGGATGACCGTGCCCTCCAAGGACCTGTAAACCCTTTCGTTACACCGCTCCGGTTATCCGCTTCTCTTTAATCCGTGCCATGCGGGGGAGGGAAACCTCTCCCGCATTCTTCAGATGGAGGATACCGCCCATGGGTCTGAATTTTTTCAAGAACCGCGATACAGTGCTCGAGAACGTCGACCTCTCCGAAATTGACAGGGAGTCGAAATTCAAGCATTTCAGGGGAAGGCAGGAAATCCTTCTCACGATTCTTCTGACGGCCTTTTCATGCTTTCAGCTCTACGCTTCCATCACAAACCGATTTCCCCAGCAGATCGTCCGCTACTCTCACCTGGGCTTCGCCATATGCCTTGCCTATATCATGTACCCGGCCACGTCGAAGACGGACCGGAGCAGGCACAGCATTTTCGACCTGGTCCTGGCGGCGCTTTTCGCCGCGGTGACCTTCTATTTTCTTTACAACTACAAGGACCTCCAGCTCCGGGCAGGGGCGTACACCCAGCTTGACGTGATCATGGCAGGCATCGGCATTCTCTTCGTCCTCTTCGCCTGCTGGCGCGTCGTCGGGCCTCCCATCGTCTGCGTCGCTTCGTTCTTTATCATTTACGGATTTATCGGCCCCTATCTCCCGGGCTTCCTTCACCACAGGGGATACTCCGTCCAGCGGGTCATCACCCACTTGTTCATCACCACCGAGGGAATCATCGGGAACCCCCTCGGAGTGAGCTCCACGTTCATTTTCCTGTTCATCTTCTTCGGAGCCTGTCTCGAGAAAACGGGTATCGGCAAGTTTTTCATCGAGGCGGCCACCAGCGCGTCCGGCTGGGCGGCTGGAGGTCCGGCGAAAGTGGCCGTTCTCACCTCGGCCCTCACCGGTACTATAAGCGGATCCTCGGTTTCCAACACGGTAAGCACCGGGAGCTTCACCATCCCCATGATGAAAAAACTGGGTTACAAGGCAGAATTCGCGGCAGCCGTTGAAGCCGCCGCGTCCACGGGAGGGCAGATCATGCCGCCCGTCATGGGGTCCGCGGCATTCCTCATCGCCGACGCCATAGGCGTGCCCTACCCCACCCTCATGAAGCACGCTCTCATCCCGGCAATGCTGTATTTTACCGGCATTTGGGTCATGGTCCATTTCGAGGCCAAAAAGAGCGGGCTCCGGGGGCTGCCCCGGGACCAGCTTCCCCCTCTGTGGCCCCTCATCCGGGACCAGGGTCACCTCATGCTTCCCCTCGCGGCCATCATCTACTTCATGCTGAGCGGCTTCACCATCACGCGGAGCGCCCTGTGGGGCATCTGCGTCGCCGCCTTCATCCCGTACCTGCGAAGGGGAACCTTCGTTCCCTTCAGGCAGATACTCACCGCCCTGCCGGCGGCGGCGAAATCCATCGTCAGCGTCGCCACTGCCTGCGGCACCGCGGGCATCATCGTGGGAATGGTGACCCTTACGGGGCTGGGGCAGAGAATCGGCGCCGGCATGTTCGAGCTTGTGGGCGGTTCGCTGATCCTGGGGCTCATGGTGGCCATGCTGACGTCGCTGATCCTGGGTATGGGGGTTTCGACCACGTCCAACTACATCATCACGAGCACCATCGCCGCGCCGATTCTTATCCGGATGGGCGTTCCCGTTCTGGCGAGCCATCTCTTCTGCTTTTACTTCGGCATCATCGCCGACATCACTCCTCCCGTGGCCCTCGCGGCCTACGCGGGGTCGGCGATAGCGAAGAGCAATCCCTTCAAGACCGGGGTGATCGCGTCAAAGATCGCCATAGGGGCTTTCATAATCCCCTACATGTTCGCCTTCAACCCGAAAATGATCATGATCAACGGGAATTTCTGGGAGGCCCTTCCCATGATCGTAACGGCGGTCATAGGAATGATCGGCATCGGTGGCGGGCTGACCGGCTATCTCGACGGCCCGGTGAACAGCTTCTGGAGAATTCTGATGATCATAGGCGGTTTTATGCTGATAATTCCGGATTTCGGAACCGACATCATCGGCGCGGGCATCATATTCGGCATCCTTCTGCTTCACCGCCTGTACATCTACCCGAAGACAGGAAGCAAATAACCGGAGAAGAGCATCCGTACAGAGTTGTTGTCAGGGGACGGCATACGGCCGTCCCCTGTTTTTTTACCCTCCGTTATGATGCCGCCTGCCCAGGTTGAACAGGGCAAGGCCCGAAAGGATGACCGCTCCGCCGATCAGGGTGGCCGTATCGGGCAGTTCGCCCGCGAGCAGAAAGCCCAGCAGACTCGAGAGCAGAGGGGTCACGAACATGTAGTTGCTCACCGAGGATGTGTTTCCGGCCTTCTCGAAAGCTTTCGACCAGGCGACGTAGGCGATGGCGCTGGAAAAGACGGAGAGCATGGCGAGGTTGAAGAGCTGGGAAGGAGGCGCTGATGCCAGTTCCAGAAAGGATTGGGGCGCAAAGACGGCGAGCATGGCGGTTCCGGCCATGATGCTGTAGGTGGCGGTCTGCAGCCCCGAGTATCTTTTCGTCAGCCCCTTCTGGAGGAGGTTGTAAACGCTGAGGACCAGCGCGGCCATGAGCAGCCAGAGGATCCCCCTGTTTACGGTGAATGCACCCTTCATGAGCGAAAGGATCAGGATGCCGCCGAACTCCACGGCAAAGGCTGCCCATTGGAGCATTCCCACCCTTTCGCCCTGGAACAGGACGGCGAGGAGTGCGGTGATCACCGGAGCGGAGGAAATGATAATACTGCTGGTGGCCGAGGTGACGGTGAGCGACCCCTGGTTGAAGGCCCCCAGGTAAAGAAAGAAACCCGCGGCTCCGGCTGCTGCGAAGTACTTGAGGTCTTCCCTCCGGGGGAGCTTCATTCCGGTGCGGAAGCCCGCCGCGCCGAGGATGCAGGAGGCTATGAGGCAGCGCAGAAAACCGAGGGAGAGGGGCGAAAAGTGCCCCAGGGCCAGGCGGGTGAAGACATAGGCCAGGGACCAGCAGAAAATGGCTGTAAATGCGTAGGGGTGGTAGCTTCGCAGAATGTTCAGCAACGGCACCTCCCCGGACGGGACAAGCCCTGCGGAGGGCGGCAGGTTCTCCGCAGGGCTTCAGGGTCAGGATAGAGGATCGTCGTTCCTGAAGCGGGGGAATCAGAGCACATAGGTTCCCGAGACGGTGTTCCCTCCCCGCTCCGTCCAGTTGGTATGGAAAAATTTGCCTCTTTCGGCGTCGAGCCTCTGGTACATGTGGGCGCCGAAGTAGTCCCGCTGGGCCTGCAGCAGGTTCGCGGGAAGGAATTCGCTGGTGTATCCGTCGAAGTAGGCCAGGCCGGAGCTCATGGAGGGGATGGGGATGCCGTGCATGATGGCGGCTGCGGCCACCTCCCGCCAAGCGGGAAGGAGTTCCTTCATGAGATTCTTGAAGTAGGGGTCGAGGATGAGGTTGGTGAGGCCGGGGTCCCGGTCGAAGGCATCCTTGATCCTGCCGAGGAAGACGCTGCGGATGATGCACCCCGCCCGCCAGAGAAGGGCGATGCCGCCGTAGTTGAGCTTCCAGCCGTAGGTCTCCGCCGCGGCCCGGAGGAGCGTGTACCCCTGGGCATAGGAGATGATCTTGGACGCGAGGAGGGCCTTCCGGATCTTTTCAAGAAATTCGGCCCTGTCGCCGATGAAGGGTGTCTTTTCTCTGGGGAATTCCCCGGCGGCGGCCACCCGCTCGTCCTTCATGGCGGAAAGGCATCGAGCGAAGACGGCCTCGCTGATGAGGGTGAGGGGAACGCCCTCGTCCAGGGCGGAGACGCTCATCCACTTGCCTGTCCCCTTCTGCCCGGCGGTGTCGAGAATCTTGTCCACCAGGGGCTGCCCGTCAGCGTCTTTGTAGGCGAGGATGTCCCTGGTGATCTCGATGAGGTAGCTGTCCAGGTCAGTCTCGTTGAACCCCTTGAAGGCTTCGTGCATTTCCTCGGCGGACATGCCGAGCACGTCCCGCATGAGGTGGTAGGCCTCGCAGATGAGCTGCATGTCGCCGTATTCGATGCCGTTGTGGACCATCTTGACGAAGTGCCCTGCGCCGTTGTCGCCCATCCAGTCGCAGCAGGGGGTGCCGTCCTCCACCCTGGCGCTGATGGACTGGAAGATGTCTTTGACATGGGGCCAGGCTGCTGCCGAACCGCCAGGCATCATGGAGGGACCCTTGAGGGCCCCCTCTTCTCCGCCGCTGACCCCGGTGCCGATGTAGAGAAGGCCCTTGCTTTCCACGTAGGCCGTTCGCCGGATGGTGTCGGAGAAGTGGCTGTTGCCTCCGTCGATGAGGATGTCACCCTTTTCCACGAGGGGCAGGAGGTGCTCGATCATTTCGTCCACGGCCTTGCCGGCCTGGACCATCATCATGATCTTCCGGGGGCGTTCGAGGCTCTCCACAAGGTCCTCGAGGAAATAGGTGCCGAGAATGTTCTTTCCCTTCGCCCTGCCTTCGACAAAATTGGAAACCTTGTCCGCAGTGCGGTTGAACACGGAGACGGTGTACCCCCTGGATTCCATGTTCATGACAAGGTTTTCACCCATGACCGCCAGGCCGATGAGGCCGATGTCTGCTTTTTTCATGGCATAGCTCCTTATCGTCGAGATAGCCGCTCCTGCGGGCGGACCTCTACCGTTTCACCCTGGCGTTGCCTTCCCACACGCTCCAGACCTGCTCCTCGCTCGCGGGAAGGGCAAAGTCGTAGATCATGGTGGTGGCCATGGCGCCGGTGGCCCAGCCGAACTGAAGGGCCTTCTCGGGCTCCCACCCCTTGTTCAGGCCGTAGAGCAGGCCGCCGACGAAGCCGTCGCCGCCGCCGATGCGGTCGAGGATGTGGATGGGCCGGGGCGGGGCCTCGAACCATCCTCCGCCGGAGTGAAGGATGGCCCCCCACAGGTGCTCGTTGGCGTGGACCACCTGGCGGAGGGTGGTGGCAAAGACGGACGCATTGGGGAAGGCTTTCCGGGCGTTGTCGATCATGCCCTTGAAGCTGTCCATCTTGCCGGAGATGTCCGAGCCTCCGGCCTCGGGTCCCTGGACGCCCAGGGCGAGCTGGAAGTCTTCCTCGTTGCCGATGAGGTAGTCCGTCAGGGAGGCGATTTCGGCGAAGAGGGCGGAAAGCTCCTGTCCCCTGCCCTTCCAGAAGGATTCCCGGTAGTTCAGGTCGAAGCTGATGAGGGTGCCGTGGCTCTTGGCGGCCCGGGCCAGCTCGATGCAGAACTGCCCCGTCTCGGGCGAGAGGGCGGCAATGAGGCCGGAGACATGGAGCACCCGGACTCCTTCGCGGCCGAAGAGCCGCTCGAGGTCGAAATCCCTGACGTTGAGGGTACGGCCGACCTCTCCTGCGCGGTCGTTGGTCACCCGGGGTCCCCGGACACCGAAGCCCGTGTCGGCGATGTTGAACTGGTGCCGGTAGCCCCACGGACCTCCCTGGGGCACTTCCTTTCCCTCGAACTCGATGCCCCGCTTACGGAGATCGTTCTTGATGAGAAGCGCTATGGGGCTGTCCTTCACGAAGGTGGTGAGTACCTTGACCCTCTCTCCCAGGGCGGCGCTGACGGTGAGGACGTTGCTCTCGGCGCTGGTGGCCTGGAGAAAGAAATGGTCGCTCACGTGCACCGGCTGGTGGTTGACGGGGGTGATCCGCACCCCCATGCTGGTGGGGCAGACAAGCGAATAGGTCCAGCTTTTCCTAACGGTCGGTTTCATCATGTCCTCCTTCTCGGCAGGAATCGGCCTGCGGCGGAATTGAAAACAGACTTTTCCGTATTGACGGAAGCGGGCGGGAAAAAGAGGATTCCTCTTCTTCTCCGCACCGCCCGTTCTATTTCACAATATATCAGAAAACGGGGGAACGGGGTTCCCCCTTCTGCACAAATTTCCCCTGAAAAGAGAAATCATCACCCATTAACGGACAAGGTACCCTCCGTCCACAGGAATGACGGCTCCGTTGAGATAATCCGAAGCAGGGGAAGCCAGGAAGAGCGCAACTCCCTGCATGTCTTCAGGAGTCCCCCACCGGTGCGCGGGGATCCGGTCGGTAATCTCCTTGTAGCGGGGATTGGCGGGATCGAGAAGGGCGGTGTTCATTTCGGTGGCCATGTAGCCCGGGGCGATGGCGTTCACGTTGATTCCGCAGCCGGCCCATTCGTTGCAGAATGCCTTGGTGAGCTGGGCCACTCCTCCCTTGCTTGCCGCATAGGCAGGGATGGTGAAGCCCCCGAAGAAGCTGATCATGGAGGCCACGTTGATGATTTTCCCGCTGCCCTGTCTGATCATTTCCCTGGCGGCCATCTGGCACATGCGGAATGTCGCCGTCAGGTTGACTTCAAGAACGTCATTCCAGTCTTCCAGGGGAAATTCTTCTGATTTGTGGCGGCGCTGTATTCCCGCGCTGTTGACAAGGATGTCGATTTTTCCGCCAAGCATTTCGAGCGCCTGCTGAAAACCGGCCTGGCGGGAAGCCTCGTCTGCGAGATCCGCGGCGACGCCGTGGCACTTGAATCCCTTGTCCCTGTATTCCCGGGCCATGGTCACTATTTTTTCCGTAGTGGCAAAGAGAACCGTTTCCACACCGGCTTCCATGAACCCTTCAGCCATGCCTTTGCCGAGTCCTCGTCCGGCACCCGTTATCATAGCTTTTTTTCCGGACAGATCAAACCATCTCATTGAAGCCCCTCCTTGCCATGGTTAGCACCAGCGGACGAACGGCCCGCCATTCTTTCAGACGAAACCAAACTCAATTGCTTCCCGCATACTCCGGGTCGATGACCGCGAGGTCGTAGCGGCGCTGCTCCGGAGAAAAGGACGCCAGGGCCCAGAAGTAGGCGTTGCGTGTTCCGGGGCTGGCCACCGTGGGGTGGTAGCCGCAGGGCGCCTCGACCATCGTGCCCGAATGAACGGGATGAGCGACGCAGTCCATGGTGCCTCCGGTTTCGAGATAGCTCAGATGAAAGCCGAATTTGGGGGCCGGCATGTCGAAGTAGCAGTACACCTCTTCCAGATCCTTTTCATGCTGGTGGGGCGGCCAGCTTGTCCATGCGCCGTTGCCGCCCCATGTCAGGCCGCAGATCAGCCTGGAAGCGGGGGTCTTGGGGGCAAGGGTGAACATGACCTCCCGGCGTCCGACCCCTTCACCGTGGATCTGGTGGACATCACCGATGGGAAGGGTGGGATCATATTTCCGGAAGCTCACCTCGCCTATGTTTTCATAGGGAGCGCCGGCGATGTAGAAAAACGAGTCCTCAAGGGAAGTGATTTCCACACTTGCCCGGGCGGGAAGGTAAAAGGAGTCGAATCTGTCCATGGACATGTCAAGGGCGGAGTTTCCGCCCAGCTGTACCCTTCCGTTCATCAGGACGGCATGCATTTCCAGGTCTCCGGTCTCCAGAAGAAAGCGCTCCCCGCGGGGAAGGTTCAGGCGGTAGATCCGGGCTACCCTGCATTCGCTTTTTTCAGGAGAGATGACCGTATGAAAACCCGGCTCTTCCGGCGACTGGACCCGCCACTTCTCCATCCTGGCCTTGCTGTTTAGTGAACTCATGTGAATTCCTCCGATCATAGTGTGTCATTTTCCGGTGCAGAGAAAACTTCCTCCCGTCCTGCAAAAAAGATCCGGTGCAGCGGATTCCGGCTACTTGACCAGGTATCCTCCGTCAACGGGGATGATCGCCCCGCTGACATAGTCGCTCGCCCGGGAGGCGAGAAAGATTACAGCGCCTTTCATGTCATCCCCCGTTCCCCACCGGTGCGCCGGGATGCGCTCGGTAATCTGCCGGTTTCGCGTTTCATCGGCAACAAGGGCCGCGTTCATTTCCGTTGCCATGTAGCCGGGTGCAATGGCGTTGACGTTGATTCCCCGTCCGACCCAGTCGTTCGTCAGTTCCTTCGTCAGCTGCGCGACGCCGCCCTTTGCCGCGGAGTAGGCGGGAACGGTCTGCCCGCCGAAGAAGCTGGCCATGGACGCGATGTTGATTATTTTGCCGCAGCCCTTTTTCAGCATTATTCTGCCTGCGAGCTGGCATTGAATGAAAACGGCGTTGAGGTTGACGTTGATGACTTCGTCCCATTCTTCCACGGGGAAATTTTCTGCGGAATGGCGTCTCTGGATTCCGGCAGCGGTCACCAGTATGTCCAGGTCGCCTCCGAGGGCGCCGAGAGCTTCGTCAAAGGACCGGTACACTTCATCCCGGTTTCTGAGGTCCGCCCTGACGCCGTGGCATTTCCACCCTTTGGCGCGGAATTCCTCCGCCGTGGCGAACACTCCGTCGGAAGATCCTATGATGGCGACTTCGCACCCCGCCTCCAGCAGGCCCTCGGCCATTCCCCTGCCCAGCCCCCGGGTTCCTCCCGTTACGATCGCCTTTTTTCCCGTGATATCAAACAAATCGTGTGTCATTCAGTTTTTCTCCTTTTCCTTCATTTCCCGTCCTCCCGGCTAGGGCCTCTGGAGCGTGCCGTCGGGGAGCCTCGTCTGTGTCCAGGTGGTAACGGTGTTTTCGCAGGGATACTTCGCAGCCTCCGCCTCATCCAGGTCGACACCGAGACCGGGGCGGTCGTTGGCGTAAACATAGCCCCGGCGGAGTTCAGGCAGTCCGGGGAAAACATCGAGCAGGGCATCCCGGGGACCCTTGAGGTCGTGGAGAATGAAATTGGGAGGTTCCGTTCCGGACCACTCCTGAACGCCAAAGTTGTGGGCGGCAAGATCGAGGTGGATATTCGCGGCGTGGCCGAGGGGAGACATGTCGCCCGGACCGTGCCAGGCCGTCCTGACACCGAACTGCTCGGAAAAGAGCTGGAGTTTCCTGGCCGGGGTAATTCCGCCTATCTGGCTGATGTGAACACGGATAAAATCGATCAGGCGGTTCGTGATGATGTCCTTCCACTCGGAGGGATTGCTGAAAAGTTCGCCCTGGGCCAGGGGAATGGTCGTATGGGAGCGCAGCAGACGCAGCCACTCGCCCTGTTCCAGGGGAACGGCGTCTTCGAGGAAGAAGAGGTCGAAGGGCTCCAGGGCCTGGGCGAAACGAACGGCGTCCATGGGATGAATGCGCTCGTGCACGTCATGGCAGAGAGCCATGTCAAAGCCGATCCGCTCCCGTATGCCCTCGAACAGGGCGATGGTGTCCCTCATGTATTTCCGGGGCTCGAGGTAGACTCCCTTCGGCGCTCCGGCGGGCGCTCCGGACGGAGCGTTTCCGAACCCGCCTCCGCCGTATCCTCCGCACTGACACCGGACGCAGGTGATACCCTGCTCCTGCCGCCGGAGAATGTCCTCGCAGATCTCGGAAAGATCCTTTCCCTCCACGTGACGATAGACCGGCACCGCCTCCCTGCATTTTCCGCCGAAGAGCTGGTACAGGGGCATGTCCGCCATTTTTCCCTTGATGTCCCAGAGGGCCATGTCGACTCCGGATACGGCGTTGTTCTCGGCAGGTCCGTTCCGCCAGTAGCCGTTCTGGTGCATCATGTGCCAGAGATCTTCAATGTTCTCCACAGGCCGCCCGATCAACAGGGGCCTGAGGTATTCCTCCACCAGGCATTTCACCACCAGGTGCCGGTAGGCGAAGGTGGCGCAGCCCAGGCCGTAGAGTCCCGGTTCGCTTGTGTCAATCCTGACCGCCGTGAGGTTGATGCCCTCAGGGGCGGTGCAGATGACCCTGACATCCCTGATATATACTGTCACGGCACTTTTCCTTCTTTCCGCAGTCGCATGGCGTCGTATCGTGCCGGGGCGAAAGCTGCAATATTATCCTTTTTCTCCGGAATACCCTGCACGGCCTACTTGAGTATGAATGTGCTGAAACCGGGAATCAGAACCGCCGCAATAAACACCGCAAGGTAGCCGATGAAGAACGGAGTCTGGGCTTTTGCGATATCCCCCATTCTGAGTTTCGAAACGGTGGTGGCGGCAAATATGTTTACGGCGACAGGCGGTGTCATGGTGCCGATGACATTGGCCACGCAGACGATCATCCCGAAATGGATCACGTTGATGCCCATGGACTGGGCTATAGGCCAGAGGACCGGAACGAGCAGCACGGCAATAGCTATGCCCTCCATGAAGGTACCGAACATGAGCAGAATGCAGGCCACGGCGACACAGTACAAAATGGGGCTGAGATTCATAGCCATAACAGAAGAAACCATGGCCCTGGAAAGACCCGAAAAAGTAAACAGCCACGAGAACGCCGTGGATGTCCCTATGATGAAGAGCACCATGGCCGAACTCTTGGCGGAATTCAGGATGATCGGCACAAGATCCGAAAGGCTGAGTTCCCTGTAGATGAACATTCCGGCAAAGAGGGCCCACACAACGGCAACGGCAGAAGATTCCGTCGGCGTCAGAAGACCGCTGTATATGCCGCCGAGAATGATCAGGGGAAGCATGAGCGCCGGTATGGCCTTTACCGCGGAGACGAGGAATTCCCTGAGGGTATATTTCTCCGTGGACTTCGGCCATTTTTCCTTGTAGGCGAAGTAACCGCCGACGACCATGAGAACCACCATGATCACCAGACCGATCACCATGCCGGCGCTGAACATATCCCCGACGGACGCTCCCGTGAGGGTGGCATAGATGACCATAATGATGCTGGGCGGGATGATGGGACCGAGTCCTCCTGAAACGACCAGCAGTCCTGCCGTCCTGTCTTTCGGATAGCCTATGCGGATCATATCGTCGTAGAGCATTGCACCTATGGCGACCACTGTCGCCGGTGCTGAGCCGGACAAAGCGGCAAAAAACGCGCAGGCAAGGACAAGGGCGAGGGCCATTCCTCCCCTGACGCCTCCCACGATGGAGTTTGCGAAATCGACGATGCGCCTGGAAATGCCGCCCCTCGTCATGAGGTTTCCCGCAAGGACGAAAAAGGCGATGGCCATGATGGAGGTCGATTCAAGCCCTCCGTAGATCCGCTGGGCCACGGTGGAGATGGACACAGAAATATCAGGGCTTGTCACTATGGTAAACATGGTCGCCGCCCCGAGAGAAAGAGCGATGGGTACGCCGAGGACAAGGAGCAGCGCGAAACTCCCGAACAGAAGAAACCCGGTCATGAGTCCGCCCTCCCGTCTGCGGCACAGGTCATCCTGCCTCCGCCGTCCCCCGAGACGAAATCTTTCAGCATGGCGAAAAGCATGGCGCTCTGAACAAGTGTGATTATGGAGAAGCTCAGAGTGAGAGCGAAGTAGGGAATAAACATGGGAATGTGCATAGCGGAAGAGGTCTGCCCGCTTAACAGCTGGACTCGAAGAAGCCTGATGGTGCTGAAGGCAAGGACACCCGAGAAGACGATCACTATCAGCTTGGACACCATCTGGATGATCTTCTTTTTCTTCCCCTGGAATCTGTCCACCACTGCAGTCACCGAAACCTGCGTTCCGTCCCGAAGCCCGATCTCCGTACCTATGAGTACCATGTATATCTGGCAGTAGGTGGCCAGTTCCTCGAACCAGGAAAAACCGGGAGCCTGGAAAAAATTCCTGTTCAATACCTGGGCGAAGAACGTGGCGACCATGGTCACAAAAGTGACCACCATGATTGCGTTTTCGATCTTTTGACATATGGATAGTATTTTTTTCATACCCGACCCGCTTTCCCAGGAAAAAAACACCGGAAGGCACATTCAACAGTGACTTCCGGTGCCTTTCGAGTTCAGTTCTTATAAACTCTCGTTTTGGATGACGCGGTTATTTCACGGTGGCGATAGTCTGGTCAACCGCAGCCTGCCACGCAGGATCGAACTTCCACCCCTTCTCAGCGGCGGCTTTCTGGTAGGCTGCCTGCAGAGCGGAATTGTCGATATCATGGAAAACGACGCCGACTCCCTTGAGCTTCTCGGTGGCTTCCTCGTTGGCATCGACAAGATACTGGCGCTGTGCCTCGTAGCCTCTCTTGACCGCTGCCAGGAAGGGCTCCCGCAGATCTTCGGGGATCTTGTTCCAGGCGTTGTCGGACATGCAGAGCAGAATGTAGACGAACGCGTGGTTGGTGTAGGTGATATTCTTTGTGACCTCGTAGAATCCGTTATTCCAGCAGTTTGCGATGGCATTCTCAGCAGCGTCGATCGTTCCCTGCTGAAGGGCCGTAAACTGCTCGCCGGCGGCCATGGCTACGGGCATGGCGCCGAAAGCGCTGAAAGCGGCCATGTGATACTGGTTCTGCATGGTACGGATCTTGACGCCCGAGAAATCTTCGATCTTCTGGATGGGCTTCACGGAAAACACGTTCCTGAAACCGGACTCCATGTATCCGATGACGTTAAGGCCGAGCCTCTTTGCCTTCTCCTGGATCAGGGCGCCGACGGGGCCGTCGACGGCAGCGTGAGCCTGCGCGGCGTTTGCCCAGAGGAAAGCCTGGTCGAGAATGCTCATCTCGGGAATAAAGTTGGTCATGACGGAGTTTGCCGCCGTTGCGATGTCGATGTCTCCCGTCATGGCGAGCTCAACGGTATCCCTTTCGCCTCCGAGGGTTCCGCCGGCTACGATTTTAATTTTGATTCTTCCGTCGGTGGCCTTTTCAACTTCTTCGGCAATCTTGGCAGCCCCTTTGTAATAAGGGGATGTCTCGGGGTCAACCATGGCGAAGGTAAAGGTAATCGGGTCCGCGCTCTCCGCAGGAACAACCTGTACCGATGCCGCCATTCCGAACGCCATTGTTGCAATCAGCAGTGCAGTTGCCAGTTTCTTCATTTCCTGTCTCCTCCTCGAAAATAGATTTCGGTGCTCCATCAACGGGCCGGATTCACGGCCTGTCAAACCCTGTTTTCAAGTACATCCGATGGTTCGGATAAACCGCTTCTGCGTTCCGTCTCACCTCTTGGGGAGGCCGAATGCCGGCAGTTGCAAGCTTGTCATACAAGACGGGGTCTTAAGGGGTTTCCGGTACGAGACGTTCTATCGCTGACTGAAGGTGCTCGGACATAAGGCTGCGAACCTGCTTTGCGTTGCCGTCGCGGAATGCCTTGAGGATAATGGAGTGGTAGTAGATTCCGTCTTTGTATCCCAGGACGGCGTTCATCTTTGCATGGGTACGGACCGTTTCTTTAAAAATCTCTCTCAGGCTTTTTTCCAGGAGAGGGTTTCCTGATGCCCTGGCAATACACTCATGAAACAGGATATCTTCCCGGACGAACTCTTCAGGTTCCCCGACGCTGCCTATCATGTTCTCCAGGTGCAAAGCAAGTTCTTCCAGCAATCCTGAAGGCATGCACGAGCATGCCAGGTAACCCGCCTCCGGTTCGACGATTCTCCGGAATTCCATAACCTTCCTCATGTCACGGCAGTCCTGGGACGTAATTCCGGTAATCTCTCCGCCGAACAGGGAAAGGTCGGCGTTCTTCACAAAAGTCCCTTTGCCATGAACGCTCTGGAGCACGCCGAGGCCCACAAACTGCTGTATGGCAACCCGAACGCTGGCCCTGCTGACACCTAGGATACGGGTAAGGCAGTTTTCGGAGGGGATTTTCCCTCCTGCCGGCCAGGTCCCGTTCTCGATGTTGTTCATGAGGTATTCGACCACTTTCTGGATCACGCTGACTCTCAACTTGTAAGACAAGCTCATCACCGTTTTCATTATACGGGGAAATGTTTGATTTGCAACCCAAAAAGAATGCTTCCTGCATTTTGTAATACAGGAAGGGCAGACCCGGGGTTCCCTGAGTGAAAGGAAATCCGCCTCCATACAAAAAAGGGCTCCCCGAACGGGAAGCCCTTTCACCAACAGCTTTGGAACTATCAGGCCCTGGTCTGGAGCGAGTGGTACTTGAACTGCTTCCGGGCCTCGTCGAGCCTCATACCCTGCTCGGTGGCGGAGCGGATCTTTTCCTCGGCGGCCTCGATCTCGAGAGCGGTGGCCAGGACTTTCTCCTCGAACTCCCTTGGAATGACGACGACTCCGTCGGCGTCGCCCACGACGATGTCGCCGGGGCGGACCCTGACGGTGGCGATGTTGACGTGGCAGTTGACGCCGTCGACCTGGACCCGGTCCTTGCCCGTCCGCATGTACCGGCCGGAACTGAAGATGGGATAGTCCAGCTCGAGGCTGCGGTTGGTGTCGCGGCACACGCCGTCGATTACGGTGCCCGCGATGCCTCTGCGTTTGGCGACGCTGGTGAGGATGTCTCCCCAGACAGTGCAGTCCAGCCGTCCCTGGTTGTCCAGCACGACAACGCCGCCCTCCGGTACGTCGTCGATGAAGTCTCCCACGGTGCCCTTCACGATGTCAACGGGACCGTACTTGACAGTGAAAGCCCTCCCGGCGATTTTCCACCCGGGGTTGAAGGATTTGATCCCCAGGCACTGTCCCGTGAGCCCGTTTTTGTCCAGGGCATCGGAAATTGTGGAGGTATCGATTGTGTGGAACTGCTCAACGATTTTTTCCATGATCTCTGCACTCCTTTTTCTGGTTTGCTTTATCCGGCGGCTGCCGGGCGTCATTTCATCATGTTCGGAAGGTAGAGGATAACCTCGGGGAAGAAGTTCAGCGCCACGACCACTACGATCATCGCGGCCACCAGCGGCATGACTTCCTTCACCAGGCTCTCCAGCTTGATGTTGCCGATGTCGCAGGCGATGAAAAGGCACATGCCCACGGGGGGCGTGTTGTGGCCTATGGCAAGGGCGATGACCATGATGATGCCGAAGAAGAGAGGGTCGATCCCGAGGCTTGTGATGATCGGGTAGAAGATGGGAGCCATGAGCACCATGGCCGCCGTATTGTTGAGGAACGTGCCGATGATGAGGAGGATCAGCACCATGATGAGCTGGACAACGATGGCGTTATTGGAAAAACCGAGGATTGAACTGGCGATGGTCTGGGGAATCTGTTCGCTCACAAGAACGAAGCTGAGCACCTCGGCGGTAACCATGAGGTACATGACCAGTGCCGTGGACTTGGCGGACTTCAGGATGAGCTTGGGAAGATCCCTGAAGGAAATCTCGCGGTGGATGAAAAGGCCGACGATAAGCCCGTACACCACAGCAACGGCCGCTGACTCAGTGGGCGTAAAGATGCCTGCGTAAATGCCTCCGAGGATGAGAACGGGCATGAAGATGGCAAATACTGCTTCCCTGCAGTATTTCAGGATCGTTTTCATGGAGGTTTTCTCTTCGCCGCGGTATCCCCTTTTCACGGAGATGATGTATTCCACTATCATCAGGGCAATGCAGATGATGATACCGGGGATGATGCCGCCCAGGAAAAGGGCGCCGATGGAGACTCCCGTAGAAACTCCGTACAGAACCATGGTGAGGCTGGGGGGGATGATGAGACCGATGGTTCCCGAGGCAGCCACAACCGCCCCGGCAAAATTTTTGTCGTACCCTTTTTCCACCATGGGTTTTATCATGACGCCGCCGATGGCGGCCGTCGTTGCGGGAGCTGAACCCGAGAGGGCGCCGAAAAAGGTGGACGCCGCGGTGGCGACGAGGGCAAGGCCGCCGCTCATCCGGCCGAAGAATGCTCCGGCGAGGTTCACAAGCCTGCGGGACACGCCCCCTTCGCTCATGATGTTCCCGGCGAGGATGAAGAAGGGAACCGCCATGAGGGCAAAGGAATTTCCGGCGTTGAACATGTTCTGCACCAGGACCGCAATATCGGCGGCTCCGGTGATGACCACCGAGAATATGCATGACAGGCCGAGGGCCACGATGATGGGCACACCGAGAAGAAGAAACCCGATGAAAAAGGCCGCCAGCAGGATACTCATTGTCTGATCTCCTTCAGCTGCGCTATGGATTTAAGAATGACTTCAAGGAGCATGAACAGGGAGAGAAAGCTGGCGACCGGCACTATCATGAATACGTGTCCCATCTTCAGCCACTCCATGGACGGGGAAACCACTTCGAAGTCGATGATCTGCAGGGCCATGGGGTAGGAGTACCAGACCACGATGGCCAGGAAGAGAAAAGACAGGAGATGGGCTACGATGACGATGATCTGCCTGACAAAGGGGTTCTTAATGGAGTCGACGAAAAGGGACATGTTTATGTGCCTTGATTCCCGGTACAGAAGCACCGCACCGAAAAAGAACACTCCCGAAAACAGGTATCCGGCAAGCTCTTCGGACCAGGAGAGGGGCTGTGCAAGAACGTAGCGGAAATAGACCTGCATGACGATAAAGACGACCATTCCCGTCATCAATAGGGTAATAAGGACTTCGAGCAGCCTGGTCAGCATGTCGTTGATATAGGTTACTGTCTTGAGCATAATGCGGAAAACCTCCCGTGGGGACAAGAATCAGCAGAACGTTCCGGCGATCCGGCACAATTCCCGATGGGTGAAGGGAATCCCGGATCGCCGGAAGTTTCTGGTGTAAGGGCTACTTTCTGCCGGTGGCCGTCAGAATCTTGTCCAGCATTTCGCCGTACTTGTCCCTGTATTTCTCGTAGACGGGAGCGACGGCCTGCCTGAAGGGTTCCTTGTCGGGGCGGGTGAAGACGACGCCCTGGTCTTCGCACTGCTTCATTTCTTCCGCGTCGAGACTCCTCTGGTTGTCGTAGGAGAACCGGCTGACCTTCTTCGCCTCTTCGATAAAGATGGCTTTGTCTTCGGCCGGAATGGAGCTCCAGAGCTTGTTGGACATGATGAGCACGCCGGGCATGTACATGTACCCCACGAGGGCCGCCGTCTTGGTGAGCTCGTAGTATTTCTGGGTGATCATGTGGGTGAGGGTTCCCTCGCATCCGTCGATGGTGCCGAGCTGCCACGCGGAATAGACGTCGTTGAAGCCCATGGGAACGGCGCTGGCGCCCATGGCGTTGATGGTGTCGATCATCTCGGCGGAGTTGACGACCCTGAGCTTCATTCCCTTGAGATCGTCGGGATGGTTCACGGGCCTGGGGGGGAAGAGGTGGCGGAATCCGCTCTCAAACCAGCCGACGACCACGAGGTTCCTTTTCGCAAGGCTTTCCGCGAATTCTTCACCGATAGGTCCGTGCAGCACTTCATAGGCTTCCTCGGAATCGTTGAAAAGGAAGGGGAGGTTCAGGACGCCGATCTTGGGGCTGTAGGACGTCAGGAGCGACCCCGTGGCCATGACCATGTCCCTGGTTCCCAGCTGGCAGCCCTCGATGAGCTGGTTCTGCTTGCCGTACAGGTCAGAATGGTACACCTCGAGCACGTAGCGGTTGTTGGTCGCCTCGGCGATCTGCTTCCCCCACATTTCAAGGTACACCTGGTAGGGGAACTGGGCGTTTCCGCTGTGCCCCACCTTGATCACCCTGGGAGCTGCAAATGCGGTTGAAGCGGTCAAAAGAACGCAGAGCAGAATTACGGTCCCGAACAGTCTTTTCCCTTTCACTGAAATAGCCTCCTTCTGTAAATCCGGATTTTTGGGAACCATACTCATTTCTGCCGTATGTTTCGGCGGAAATGAAGAAAAACAGGAATAGATTCCTGGAAAAACCTACTTTTTCATGCCCACACTTTCAGGAACTCCGTCCAGCTTGAGCAGGCTGTAGAGGGTTTCCCCTTTTTCAATCCTCTCCCTTATTTCCTTTTCCTTTTTGACCACGGCGCGGCTTTTTTCCAGTATCTCCTCCGCTTTTCCCGACGGGATGACCACGATGCCGTCGGCGTCGCCCACGACAAGATCTCCCGGAAGGACAGGCACATTTCCGCAGGAAATCGGGACATTGACGGATCCCGGCGAGGCCTTGAAGCCTCCCTGGGGAGAGACCGCCCGGGCAAAAACGGGCAGGGGGGACGCAGCCAGCTCCTGGCAGTCACGGACGCCTCCGTCGAGGATAATTCCGCCCAGCTGCTTCTGCCGGGCCATCTGGTTCATAAGACCGCCCCACAGGCCGGTGTCATATATTCCGCCGGCGTCGATGACGAGGACGTCGCCCGGCCTGGCCATTTCCAGGGCGACATGGATGGCAAGGTTGTCGGCCCGGTAGGTCTGCACGGTCAGTGCGGGACCGCAGAGTCTCATGTCGGGGTTCATGGGCTTGATCATCCAGGACATGCACCCGAACCGTCCGCGGGCATCCCCGATGTTGGCCACGGGAATGTTCCGGTAGCTCTCGATTATTTCCTTCGGTATCACGTCGCAGCAGGGATTCACTACAAACACATCGGTTCACCTCGGTCTCGAAAAAAAGAACATTTCGTTTTGATTTCCGAGCGCATGCAGTTCGGCAAAAGAACTATACTGCAAAACAGCAAGTTCGTATAACAAAGATTTTCGTTATATAATATTTAGCAAATAAATATCTTGGGGGGGAAAGAATGCTCTCCACAGGGACGGAAACCTTTCTGGCCATTATAGAAAGCGGAAGCCTGAGCAGGGCCGCGGAACAGCTTCGGATCACCCAGTCCACGGTGAGCCTCAGGCTGAAAAACCTGGAAAGCGAGCTGGGGTGCACTCTCATCGACAGACGAAGGGGAGAGCGGAGTATAGAACTGACCCCTGCGGGCAAGGCCTACCTACATTTTGCGGAGCAGATGAGGGATATTGCCCAGGACATGGACACGGAGGAGCTTTCAGGAGGTTCGCTGAAGATCGGCGGGGTGGATAGTGCCCACGTTTTTCTGCTTTCCCCGGTCTTCAGGTCGCTGATAACCCACACTCCCCCGGTCAAAATTATCCTGGAAACCCACCAGAGCTGGCAGATCCAGGATCTTGTGGAAAGGCGGCAGCTGGACGCGGGATTCGCCATTTCGGTGGAGCGTTCGCCGAACATCGTTGTCCAACAGCTTATCCGGGAGGAATATTTCCTTATGCGGCTTCCGAGAGAAGGTGAAAGCAGCGAAAAAAAAGTGGACGCACGGACACTCGATCCTCTCGAGGAACTGCACATCAACTGGGGAAGCAGCTACATGCTGTGGCACGACCAGATCTGGAATCCTCTGAAGACTGTGAACATCCAGCTCGATACCGTCGCGTGCATCACCCGTATGCTTTTTTCACCCAAGCAGTGGGCCATCGTGGCATCCTCGGTGAAGGAGCATTACGGTGACCGGTACCTCTTCCAGCGTCTTGATCCGCCGCCCCCGCCCAGGCCCCTTCATCTTCTTGTCCACCGCCATCCGCCCCTGCGGGCGGTAAGGGGGCTGAAAATACTCCGGGAAATACTCGGCGAAGTATTTCCCGGCATGGTTTCTCTTTCGGCATGAACTGAAGGTTTTTTTCAGAGGTCCGTCCCAATTTCCGCCAGCAAGGTCTCCATCTGGCGGCTGAAGGTGCCGTGAAGTTCCCGGATCTTTTCTCCGTCGGAATCCTCGAGAGCCCGCTGGAGATCCCTTGCGGTTTCGTGAAGGGCCGTCGCACCGATGCTGCCTGAACTGCTTTTCACCTTGTGGACCATCTTTGCGGCGTCATCGTACTGCCCCGCTTCCACCAAGGCGGCGAGATCCCTGACAAGGGTGCCGTTTTCCCGGGCGTATTCGGACAGCACAGTTTTGTAGAGGGCTTCGTTGCTGCCCATGAACTTGAGCCCCATGGCCCTGTCAAGAATGCCTTTTTCCTTCGGCAGGTGCAGCGGCCGGGTCCCGGCCGTTTCAACCACCTTCCTGACGAAGCCCTCGGGGTCGAAGGGCTTGCTGATGTAGTCGGTTATGCCGTGCTGTTCGCACTTCTCCCTGACCCCGTCCACCACGTCTGCCGTGAGGGCGATGATGGGAACTGCGGGGGCGGTTTCCTTGATCCTGAGTGACGCGTCGTACCCGTTGAGGACGGGCATGTGAAGGTCCATGAGAACAAGGCGTATCTCCCCGAAGTGTTCCCGGAAGGCCGCCACGCCCTTTTCGCCATCATCCGCGAGGATAATTGAGAACCCTTCCTGTTCAAGCAGGGATTTCGCGATGAGCTGGTTTGTTTTGTTGTCCTCCACCACGAGGATGGTTCCGAGAGATGTTTTCATTTCTTCCTCTGCCACCTGTTCTTTCTTGTCCTGGGATTCGCCTCCGACCGAGGAGACGGCCTTCAGCTTGAATATTTCCTGTATGGCATTGAAGAGGACTGATTGTATGACCGGCTTGCCCACGGCCATTTCAATTCCGTGCTCTTCCGTCCTGTCGAAGAGATCTTCCCGCATCATGGGGAGCAGAAGGATGACCGCCGGCATTTTGACGATCCTCGGATTGTCCCTCATTTTGTCCACGAAGCTGAAGGCCTTTTCCTCCGGCGTTTCGTAGTCGATGATGAGAAGGTCGAAGGGCTTGGAGAACTTGTCGTTCGCCGTTTCGAGCATGCTCCGGGCGCTGGCCTCCGATGTGGTGATCTCGCACTCCATGCCGAAGGAGCTGAGATAGGAATCGATCAGGTTCATGTTGGCTCCGGTCTTCTCCAGGACGAGGGTCTTGATGTTCCTGAAGTAGGAAGAGGATATCCTTTTCCGGTGCTCTTCCTCGTTTGCGGCGTCGACTTCCAGCTCCACCTGGATGATGAAGGTGGTTCCCCTGCCTTCGGAACTGTAGACCTGGATCTCGCCGCCCATCATGTCCAGCAGGTTCTTCACGATGGCCAGCCCGAGGCCGGTGCCGCCGAAACGCCTGTTGATGCTGGCGTCCCCCTGGGAGAAAGGCTCGAAGAGCCTGTTCGCCTGCTCCTCCGTCATGCCGATGCCCGTGTCCTCGATGGTGAAGAGCAGAAGGCAGGTTGAGGCCTTCCGGGCCTTCATCCGGACATCGAAGGAGATGGTTCCCGATTCGGTGAACTTGGCGGCGTTGTTGATGAGGTTAATGAGGATCTGCTCGATGCGCCTTGAGTCACCGAAAAAGAAGTTCGGCAGCCTGGGGTCCTTGGTGAGGCTGAAGCCGATCCTCTGCTCCTCTATCTTGTAGGAGACGATGTCGATGACGTTCTGGAGCACGTTGTCGATGTTGAAGGCAATATGTTCCAGCTCCACCTTCCCGGCCTCGATCTTCGAGAAGTCGAGGATGTCGTTGATGATGCTCAGCATGGTGTTCGACGACTGAATGATCCGGTCCACGTACATCTTCTGGGTCGGCGCCAGTTCGCTCTTTTTCAGGAGATAGGCCATGCCGTTGATGGCGTTCAGCGGTGTCCTCACTTCGTGGGACATGCGGGCCATGAAGCCCGATTTCACGTTGTTCGCCGCTTCGGCCTCCAGCTTGGCCTTCTCCAGGTCTTCCTGGATTTTCACCCTGCGGGCCGCCTCCCGTTTCAATATCCAAACCCAGCAGAGAGACACGAGCAGAATGAGGAAGACAGCAGAGCCTGCAATGAGCAAATTCCTGATGAGAGGGCCGTAGTCCGTTTCAGTCCCCAGGTCGATCCATTTCGCGTTGATGGCCAACCGTTCTTCCTGGGTTATGGAGGCCAGGGTCTTGTCCAGGACGGAGACCAGCTCGGGCCAGTCCTTTCTTACGGCGAAATGGAGGGAGAGCTGCTTTTCCGCCTCGAAGGCCACGAACTTGAGGTTGGTGAGCCCCGTGGATTTAATGAGGAAATGGGTGGTGGCCAGATTTCCTACAAAGGCGGTTTCCGTGCCGTTGGCCACCGAGGTGAGGGCCGTCTCCACCGAATCGTAGAGGCTGAGGTTGATGGCCGGGTGGCCGATGAGGTAGCTGTGGTGGGAACTGTTCCTCTGGACGGCCACGGTCTTCCCGTACAGGTCCTCTATGTCGTTGATGTCCGTCTGGGAGGTTCGCGTGACGATGACTCTCTTGAAGTTGTAGTACGGCCGGGAGAAGAGGAAATAGCGCTCCCGCTCAGGAGTCTGGGATATGGAGGGAAGCACGTCCAGATCCCCTTCCAGGGCCTTCGAGTAGGCCTCCGGCCAGGTGAGTCCTTTCGCCGCCTCGAACCGGACACCGAGCTTCCCTTCCATGATCCTGACATACTCCGCGGCGATTCCCTTGTAGCCGCCGTCTGAATCAATAAACTCGAAAGGGACGAAGGAAGGGTCCACCCCCATACGGATAACTTTGTGCTGCTCCAGGAAAGCTTTTTCTGCTTCCGAAAGAACAAGCTCCTGTGCAAACGCGGCGGACGCAAGAAAGAAACACAGAAGGAAAAGGGCAATCACCGCTGCCCTTGCAGGTCCGGATAGTCTCATGGTCAAACGCCCCTTTCCGGTTGAGGTTCCGCCGGGTTTGTCTCCCCGAGCAGTTCCAGCGCGGCTTCGGGCGAAACGGGCCTGCTGAAGAGATAGCCCTGCATCAGGTCGCACCTGTGCCGCTCCAGGTAGCGCTTCTGTTCTTCCAGCTCCACGCCTTCGGCGACCACGAGGCGGCCGAGCCGGTGTCCCATGGAGATGATGTCGCCGGTTATGGCTGCCTCCGGGGGAAGGTGGACGAGCTTGTCGATGAAGTGCCTGTCGATCTTGAGATAGTTCACATTCAGCTCCCTTGCACGGAACAGGGACGAATAGCCGGTGCCGAAATCGTCCATGGCCACTGAGACGCCCCTTTTCTGCAGCTCGCCCAGCTTGCGGTTGATCAGGTCGAAGTTGTCCGCCAGGAGTGATTCGGTGACTTCCAGACAGATCCGGGAGGGAGCGGTTTCCTTCTCTTCGAGGAGACCGAAGAAGTCGTCGAGAAATGCGTCCCTCACCAGCTCTATGGCGGACACGTTGACCGACACGTAGACATCGTCATGGCCCGCCCTGCGGACTTCTTCGAGAAAATCGCAGGCCAGCCCAGTGATCTTCCGTCCGAGGGGAACGACGAGCTGGAGTTCCTCCGCCAGGGGAATGAATTCCAGGGGAGACACGGGACCGAGCCTGGGACTCCTCATGCGGGCCAGGGCTTCAAATCCCTTGATCCTGCCCGTCCACAGGTCAACGATGGGCTGGAATTCAGCGTAAATGTCCCGGCTCCCCTCGTTTCCAAGGGTTTCGAGCAGCTCTTCCTTGATGTCCTTTTCCCGCTTCGCCCTTTCCTCCAGCTCCTTTTCAAAGGGACAGACCTGGAAGGCTCCCTTCCGGGCGGCATATTCCGCGGCGATGGACGCGTTCCGGAGGATGGCGTCACCATCCCGGCATGTTTCATCCAGCCGGAGGATGCCGATGCCGCAGCCTGCGGCGTGGATGAGCTGGATCCCGGAGAGAGCGGAGATTATGGAGTCGCAGAGGCGGGCCGCTTCGCCGGCATCCGTGGAGTTCTTCAGGTAGAAGGCCATCCGTTCAGGTGAAATCTGGAAGAGCTTCCTTTCATCGGTGGCCAGGGCAAGGAGCCGGGTCGCCGCTTCCCTGACGATCTGTTCGCTGAAGGCGTAGCCGTAGGAGAGGCTCAGGGCGTTGAGGCGGTTCAGGTCCACCAGCACAACGGTCCGGTCCGCCTCCCCCGCGTCCCTGGCCAGGATTTTTTCTAAAAAGGCCCGGTTGTACAGGCCGGTCAGAATATCGTGTTCGCCCATAAACTGCAGCTGCCGTTCATATTCCCTGCGGCTCGAAATGTCGATGATGATCCCTTCAAGAGCCTCCACGTTGCCGTCGTGGTCGTAGACCCCTTGCCCAATCTCCAGCACCCATTTCCGGACCCCCGACGCGGCAGTAATCTCGTATTCTTCGTGGATGGGGCGTTTTTCCGGAAGGAAGCGCTCCCACTTCCGCCAGAGTTCTTCCCTGTATTCGGGGGCGATGAGTTCGTTGAAGGAGAGGTCCCTGTTCCCGACGAGGCTGTCGGGGCCATAGCCCGAAAGTTCGCGGCATCCGTCCGAGACGAACTCCATGGTCCAGTCCCTGTCGTATCTGCACCGGTAGGCCATGCCCGGGAGGTTGGAGAGGAGGACGGACTTGCTCCGCTCGCTTTCCCTCAGGGCTATCTCGGCCGTCTTCCGGGCCGTGATGTCCTGCATCAGGCTGATGTGACCGTTTCCGCCAGCATCGCCGAGCCGCAGCCCGGCCACGGTCATATCCACCCAGACCACGGACCCGTCCGGTCTGATGTACCGCTTTTCCATGGAATAGCTCTTGATCTCCCCGGCTTGAAGGGCGGCGTAATACTCCAGGTTTTTTTCCACATCATCCGGATGGGTTATCCGGGCCCATCCGAGGCCGAGGAGGTCCTCCCTGGTCCTGCCCGTTATTTTTTCAAGCGCGGGGTTGATGATAGGGGGAAGGTCTTCCCCGGGACGGAAGGGATCCTTGCTGAAGGAGAGGGAAATACCGATGGGAGACTGTTCGAGGATGGTCTGAAGCAGGGTGGTGCTTTTCTTCAGTCGTTCCTCGACCAGCCGCTGCATTCTGTTCAGTTCGAGATGGGTTTCCACCCTGACCCTGAGGGATTCAAGGTTGACGGGTTTCCGGATGTAATCCTCCGCACCCAGTTTCAGGCCCCGGATTTCCTTGTCGAGCTCGTCGTAATTGGTCAGGATAAGAAAGGGAGTCTTCACGGGGGGTTTTCCGGCTTTCAGCTTCTCGAGGAGCTGGAAGCCGTCCATGTTGGGCATGTGGAGGTCCAGGATGACGAGATCGAGATCGGGGTGCGTTTCGATCACCTGGAGGGCCTCGATGCCGTCGCAGGCGGTGAGGATTTCAAAATCGGCCAGCATGTTCCCGATAACCATGCGGTCTGTGGATGAGTCGTCGACGATCAGAATCTGTGCGCCCATTGATATCTCCCCTTTGTGCGTCTGCCAGGCATATTCATTCATGGGAAGCGACAGCGAAGCCCGTTGTGCGCTGGGGACACCGGTTCAGAAAAAAGTCACGTCAAGGGAAACGTTTTCCTTCGTCCGGCCGAAAGCCGGACTGCCCCGGAAGGAAAAGTCCCTCAATGTCAGTCTACTGCAAATCAGCCATCCGGTCCACACGGAAAATCAGGCATCCTCATCCTCTCCGTCATCGTCCTGAAAAAGCTCCATTTCCTCCTCCCGGGCCAGGTAGTCAACTCCGGCGAGAGATTCCACGTGGTGCCGTAGTTCGTGGATCACCGTTTCCTCGATCTCTTCCTCCCACTCGTCCGCGGAAGCCCCCTCCAGCGCCTCGGCAAAACTGCCGTAATAGAGCAGGACCAGGCTGCCGAGATCGGGGTCCTCGACATATTCCCCCAGAATGAGGGCATCCCCGTCCTCCTTCGTTTCCGGTCGGACGAGGATCCCCCCGTTGAGCTGCCGGAACAGTTCCGGCGGAAGAGATTCCAGAACGGCGTCGATCGTTTTCCTGAAGCGGCGGATGTTCATGCTTCCACCTTCCTGTCAGATGGCGGCGAATTCTGCCGCGCGGGCCAGGAAGGCGTCCACCACGACGGGGTCGAAATGGCTTCCCTTTCCGTCGATGATGATCCCGACACTCCGTTCATGGGAAAAAGCCTCCTTGTACGGTCGGTTCGAACGGAGGGCATCATAGACATCTGCCAGGGCCATGATCCGCCCCCCCAGGGGAATGTTCTCCCCGGCGAGGCCCTCGGGATAGCCTGTGCCGTCCCATTTTTCGTGGTGGTACCTCGTGAGGGTGATGCCCATCTTCACCAGGGCATTTCCCGGGTATTCTTCCAGAACCCGTTCCAGGGTCCTGGAACCGATGGTGGTGTGGGTCTTCATTATCCGGAATTCCTCAGGGGTAAGCTTACCCGGCTTGAGGAGGATCCTGTCCGGGATGCCCACCTTGCCGATATCATGCAGGGGAGCGGCGTGGTAAATGTTCTCCACGAATTCGTCGGTGACGGTCTCCCGGAACCGGGGATCCTCCCTGAGGCAGAGGGCGAGCACCCTGCAGTATGACCGGCTCCGCTCGATGTGCTTTCCCGTCACGTCGTCCCGGGACTCCGCGAGCCTTGAGAGGGCGAGAATAGTGGCAAGCTGGGATTCGGAAATCTCCCTGACCTTTTCCCGGACCAGGTCCTCGAGATAATGGTTGTGCCGCTCCAGTTCCTTCCGCATGCGGCCGAGGTCGAGGTGGGTCCTGACCCTGGCGGCGAGTTCTTCTTCCTGAAAGGGCTTGGTGACGTAATCCACTCCTCCGGCCGCGAAAGCCCGTACCTTGCCTGCGGGGTCGTCCAGGGCACTGATGAACAGCACGGGAATTTCCCTGAGTTTTTCGTCCTCCTTGAGCCTCATGCAGATTTCGAATCCGTCCATCCCGGGCATCATGATGTCGAGAAGTATCAGGTCAGGCGCCTCGAGGGCCGCCGCTTTCAGGGCCATGCTCCCCCTGGGAAAGGCCGCGACGCGGTAGCCTCTCCGGCCGAGCAGTTCGACAAGGATGGCGAGGTTGGCCGGCGTGTCGTCCACCGCCATGATCGTTTCGTTTCCGGTCCTCTGGGGAGCTGTGTTATCCATGGGACGAGTCCTCCTCCATGCCGAGGATCCGGCTGAGCTGTTCGTAATCGAAGGCCGCCACAAGGGCCTGGATCCTCTTTCCCGCCGCTTGGTCATAACGCGCCGCTTCACCGGCGAGGTCCCTGAGCCTGAGGATGTCTCCCCTTTCCACCGCCCGGGCCATTCCGGAGCGCAGTTCGTCCGGAAGGACAATAGGGAACTCCTCGCCGGGAGCGGGGATAGACAGAGCAGCCCCCTTCAGCCCCGAGATTTCACTCCGGACGGCACGGTTTTGGGGCCCGATGCGGGAATCCCGGCCCGATGCCTCTCCGCGGCCATCATGAACCGTCAGCACCGGAAGGCGGACACAAAAGAGGCTTCCCTGTCCCGGTGTGCTCCGTACGGAAACGTCCCCTCCCAGAAGGGCGGCCAGGCGTCTCGTTATGGCCAGGCCGAGCCCCGTGCCGCCGGTCTCCTTCCCCGCAGAGGACTGGCTGAATTCATCAAAGATGGCTTCAAGGTCTTCCGGCGTTATTCCGGGGCCCGTGTCCTCCACTTCCACCGAGAGAAGAACTCTCCGGTCCCCTTCCTCTCCCCCGTTCCCGCCGGGGGGAACGGGTTCCGCCTGTGCCCGGAAGCCGACCCCTCCGATTTTCGTGAACTTGACGGCGTTCCCGAGGAGATTCAGCAGGATCTGCCGCAGTTTCCTCCTGTCGGAGGAGACGAAGATGGGAACGGTTTCCCTCCGTTCGTAGCCGAAAACCAGCCCCCTGGCTTCCGCCTGGGGCCGGAAGAAATCCGCCACGTCATCGAGAAGGTCATGGAGATTGAAGCCTTCGACGGCGAGTTCCATTTTTCCCGATTCAATTTTCGATAAATCGAGAATGTTGTTGATGAGAGAGAGAAGCTGGGTTCCGCTGTGGATTATGGTTCTGACCTGTTCCGCCTGGGCTGC
Organism: Aminivibrio pyruvatiphilus; assembly: GCF_004366815.1. Lineage (NCBI taxonomy): Bacteria > Thermotogati > Synergistota > Synergistia > Synergistales > Aminobacteriaceae > Aminivibrio > Aminivibrio pyruvatiphilus. Next base: position 122,812 of record NZ_SORI01000002.1, read on the forward strand.
CGTAAGTGCGGGGTCCCTGTCCAGAACCTGGGCGAACCCGAGGATCGCATTGAGAGGCGTGCGGATTTCGTGGCTCATGTGGGCGACAAAGGCGCTCTTGGCCCTGCTGGCCTGTTCCGCCACCTGGAGCCGTATGCGCTCCTGCTCGCTCCGCTTCCTTTCGGTAATGTCCGTGAGGGCACAGATGATCTCCGCCGGATTGTTCTCCCCGTCTCCCAGCACCAGGAGGTCGTCGTGAACCCAGATCATTTCTCCGTTCTTTCTGAACAGCCGGTATTCACGGACTCCTTTTCCCGCCCTGATCGCGGATACAGACGTGTTCCTGACCGCCTGAACGTCTTCCGGATGGACGAATTCCTCCCAAAAGCCGGGATGCATGACCTCATCGGGCGTGTAGCCGAGGAGAGGCGTCACGTTCTGGCTGATCCAGGTGACGGAATAGTCAGCAGGGTTAAGGGTGTACACGATGGAAGGGCTCACGGAAAAAAGATGGCGCAGCCGCCGCTCGTTCTGCTCCAGCTTCTCCTGGGCCTGGCGGCGGGCGGCATGGGTGAGATCCCTGGCCCTGCTCTCCGCCAGCAGAAGGGAGGTGAGGAGAACCGCCGTCACCGCCACGAAGGCCATGCCCTTGTAGATGGACAGGCGGGTCAGGACTCCGGGGGCAAGGTCCATATACTCCAGAAGCCGGTCGGAGAAGAAAATCCACAGGCCGGCGAAAAGGAGATATGGAAGAACGATTCTCGTGATGGCCCGGACGGCCTGCATCCTCATTGTTTCCCTGCCTTTGCGGCGGGGGCCCGAAGGAGAGCTGTGGCGTCAAAATCCGCCGCAGCAAGGGCACAGAGTTCAGTGACCGGGAAGACGCTCCTCATAACGCTTTACCTCCGCTGCGCCGCCTGAAATCTTTTAACCGGTGGAAGTCCCTGACTCCGGCGGAAAATGTTGAAGACAGGCTATTTGTACATCATCGCCGGGGAGAAAGTCAAACAGGTCCGGAGAACCTATACGGCAGGGGATTGTCCAGTACCGGGAAAAACCGGCAATCCTCCCCTGTTTCCCTCAGGCGGAGTCCTTTATACTACCCTGCGGCAGCTCGAAAGGAGGCTGAAACCGTGATTCGGTCCAAACCCGCGGCATTTACCCTGCTGGCCGTTCTCTGCATTGCAGGATACTGGTTTTTCAGCGGGCCTTCGGTCAATTCGTGGAAGATAGTGAACAATCCGCCCCTTGCGGCGGGGCCGGTGGTGGCCTTCGGGGACAGCCTGACGGCAGGCTTCGGATCGGGAGGTCCGGGCAGGGACTACCCGGCAGTGCTCTCGGGCCTGATAGGCCGCGAGGTGATCAACCTGGGCGTGAACGGCGACACCGTTTCCAGGGCCTACGGACGGATCGAAAAGCTCGAGGCCCTCTCCCCCTCCGTGGTGCTCCTGCTGCTGGGCGGGAACGACCTGCTCCGCAGGGCGAACCTCGACGAGAGTTTCGCCCTCCTCGGGGAGATGATCCGCCGGATCCAGTCCGGCGGTGCACTGGTGGTTCTTCTGGGAATCGACGGGCTGCCCCTGGCGGCTCCTCTGGGGAAGAGGTACCTGGAGACCGCGAGGACGACGGGAGCGCTGCTGGTTCCGGACATCCTGAAGGACATCCTGGGAAAGGGCTCACTCATGGCGGACGGCATCCACCCCAACGGGGAGGGATACCGGATCATGGCGGAGCGGGTGGCGAAGGCGCTGAAACCCTATCTCCGCTGAAGGGGTCAGCGGGGTTCGCCGTCAGGGCGGCCGAAAAAGACCATGCTGCTCTTTTTCAGCTCTTCCCTGCTGAAGAGGATGTCGTACTTCTCCACGGCGTTTTCGGCGGCGAAGGCTGACACGAAGGAGGTTATTTCCTCCTCGGTCCTGCCGTGGATCATGGCGTAGAGAGTATAGATCCACTCCCCGCAGGGGATGCGCTCGTAGCAGTGGCTCACCATGGGACTGGCGGCCAGTTTTTCTCCCAGTTCGTCCGTGGTGCCCGGGGGCGGGAGGAAAACCGCCATGGCGTTGGCGGCAAAACCGGAATTCTGGTGTCTCAAGACGGCGCCGACCCTCTTGAGTTTGCCGGAAGCCCTCAGCCCCCTCAGCCGTGCCACCACCTCGTCCTCGGGAATTCCGAGCCTGCAGGCGAGGGCCTGCCAGGGGTTTTCGCCGGGGGGGAGGTTTTCCTGAAGCTCCCGTACAAGCCGTCCGTCGAGATCGTCCACTGCTGTCACTCCTTCTCCATGTCGAAAAAGACCCTGAGCTTGAAGTGCTTCACCTTCGGGAAGGGATACACGGAGGAAAGGCCGAACCTCTCCCTGAGGGCCGCCAGCAGCCCGTCGATCTCCCCTGGGTCGCCGGAGGCGAAGGTGAACCACATGTTCAGCGGTCCGGAGCGGCGGTAGTTGTGGGTAACACCGGGGAAGGAATTCACGAAGGCCGCCGCGTCGCCGAAGATCTCCCCGGGAACGGCCGCTCCCACGAGAAGGCTCGAATACCCCATGGCGGCGGAATCGAAGACGCCGCCGATGCGCCGGATGACGCCCCCGTCGACGAGGGCGCCGATCCTCTCCGTCACCTCGCTCCGGGAGATGTCGAGATCCCGGGCGATTATCCCGTAGGGATCCTTCTCCAGGGGAAGGCCCTCCTGGAGAAGGTTGACGAGCTTCCGGCCCACGGAGTCCAGGATCATCTCCGGAAGCACCATGGCTCCTCCGCAAGATAGTTTCCGGTGTAATACCAGGCCCTGGCCCTGCACCCGCCGCATATCTCCCAGTGCCCGCACTCCCCGCAGCTTCCCCCGTAGGCCGAGCGATCCCGCAGCTTCAGGAACACGTCGCTGTCCCTCCAGATATCCTCGAAAGGCCTCTCCCTCACGCTGCTGGCCCTGACGGGCAGGTAGGGGCATACGTGGACCTCCCCGTCCGGGAGGACGCAGCAGTATGCCGTTCCTGCCAGGCATCCCCGGGTGAACCTCTGGGGAATGCCCATCTCCTTCGCCATGGGCATGAACTGGGGGGCACAGGTGGGCTTGATTTCCAGCGAGGCGGTGCCCTGTTTTTCCAGGACCGTGCGGATCATGGAAAAGTAGGCTTCCGAGGTGAGTTCCTCTTCTGCCATGGAGAGGGCCCTCCCCGTGGGAACGAGGAAGAAGGGATGGACAGCGTGGACGCCCATCTTCTCATAGTAGTCCACCATGCGGTCGAACTGGTCCAGGTTCCTGTCGGTGAGGGTGAGGTTGATCTGCACCCGGAGGTCCGCCGCGAGGGCGTTCCGGATCCCCTGCTGGGCGCTGTCGAAGGCCCCGGGGGTTCCCCGGAAGGTGTCGTGGTATTCCCGGTCCAGGCTGTCCACGCTCACGGCTACCCCCCGGAGGCCGCTCTCCGCCAGGCGTGCGGCCGTCTCCACGGTGAGGAGGGTGCCGTTGGTCCCCATGGCGGGCAGAAGCCCGGTGTCCCGGGCGGCGGCGACGAGGTCAAAGATGTCCTCCCGGAGAAGGGGCTCCCCGCCGCTGAAGATGAGGAGGCGGAACCCCGCCCTCCGGATGGAGGCGATGAGTTCCCTGCCTTCGGCGGTGGTCAGCTCCCCGGACCGGTCGTTTTCAGGCCCGGACTCCCGGTAGCAGTGCCGGCAGAACAGATTGCAGCGGCTTGTGGTATTCCATGAAATGAGCATTCCGCCCCTCCTACAGTCCGATTTCTCCGTCGGTGAGATAACAGGCCGGATCCGGCCCCCAGAAGTCCCCTGCGGCCAGGGCCCTGGCCCTGAGATTTCCGTTGCACTGCTCCTGCCTCCGGCAGGCGCCGCACCGTCCCCGGAGATAGGGCTTCCTGTCCCGCAGCATGGCGAGGAAGGAGTCCCCCTCCCCCCTCCAGATGTTCTCAAATCCCTTCTCCCGGATGTTTCCGAGAACGATGGACCGGGTGAACTGGTCGATGGTCACGTTGCCCTCCCAGTCCACTGCCCCGATGGCCATGCCTGAACGGTTGCCCCCGCTCCTGCCGAGCAGGCTGAAAATCCGCTCAGCCCGTTCGGGGTCCCTTTCCTTCATCTTCAGGAAGACGTAAAGGCCGTCACAATGGTTGTCCACCGTGAGGATCTCCGTATCCACTCCCCGGCTGCCGAAATCGAGGGTCTTTTCGATGAGGAAGTCCAGGGCGTCCCGGGTTTCTTCCGGGGCGAGATCCTCCCCCTGGAGCTCGCTCCCCCTTCCGGCGGACACCAGGTGGTAGAGGCAGACCCTGGAGATTCCCTCCTCTTCCACGAGACGAAAGATGGCGGAAAGCTCCCGCACAGTGGTCCGGGTGAGGGAAAGCCGGAGCCCCGCCTTCTGCCCGGCGGCCCGGCAGTGGCGGAAGGCCGCAAGGGTTTTTTTGAAGGCGCCCGCCGTTCCCCGAAAGGCATCGTTCACTGTTTCCAGGCCGTCGAGACTGATGCCGGCATAGCTCACGCCTGCGGTACGGAGCCTCCGGGCCGTGTCGCTGCCGATGAGGGTGCCGTTGGTGGAGAGCACCATCCGGAGCCCCAGGGAAGCGCCGTACTCCAGGAGCTGGAAGATGTCCTTCCTCATGAGGGGCTCCCCGCCGGAAAGGAGAACGGCGGGAACCCGGAACTCCGCAAGGGATTCCAGGAATGCCCTTCCTTCTTCGGAGGAAAGCTCGTTTCCCGATCCGGCGGGCGTCGCCGAGGCGTAACAGTGGCGGCATGCCAGATTGCAGGCCCTGGTGCAGTTCCACACCACTACCGGTCCCATGCCGGGTGCAGCCCCCGCAGAAACCGGGGTGCCTCCGTGATACCTGAGCCTGTCTCCGAAATGCTCCCGGTCCAGCAGCAGTTTTGTCAGGCTGATCAAAAAAATACCTCCTCCGGGCAAAGGCAACGGCCGGCGAATATGCGGGGCCGCGCCCGAAGAGCAAGCGCGGCCCCGGAGGAACGGAATGCGGAGAGCTATTTCACTTCGTCGAGGGAAATCCCGAGGGCGTCGGCCACTCCCTTGCCGTAGGCCGGGTCCGCCTTCAGGCAGTTCCCGATGTGACGCACCTCGATCTCCTTCGGGGCGTCGCCTATGCTGCGGGCGGTGTTTTCGAAGAGAACCTTCTGCTGCGCCGGGCTCATGAGCCGGAAGAGAAGCCCGGGCTGGGTATAGTAATCGTCATCGTCCTCCCGGAAATTCCACTGCCATGCCGCCCCGGAAAGGGGGAGGGGAGGATCCTTGTACTCGGGCTGCTCCTGCCACTTGCCGTAGCTGTTGGGCTCGTAGCCGATGGTGCTTCCCGCGTTGGCGTCCACCCGCATCTGCCCGTCCCTGTGGTAGCTGTTCACCGGGCACCGGGGCGCATTCACCGGTATCTGGTGGTGGTTCACCCCGAGGCGGTACCGCTGGGCGTCGCCATAGGAGAAAAGCCTTCCCTGAAGCATCTTGTCGGGGGAGAAGCTGATCCCGGGCACCACGCTGGCGGGGTTGAAGGCGGCCTGCTCCACGTCCCGGAAGTAGTTATCCGGGTTTTTGTTCAGCTCGAAGTGCCCCACCTCGATCAGGGGGTAGTCTTTTTTATACCATACTTTCGTCAGGTCGAAGGGGTTGTAGGGCATGTTGTTTGCCTGCTCCTCCGTCATGACCTGGATGAACATGGTCCACTTCGGGAATTCTCCCCGCTCGATGGCTTCATACAGGTCGCGCTGGTGACTCTCCCTGCACTTGCCGACGATGGCTTCCGCCTCCTGGTCCGTCAGGTTTTTTATTCCCTGCTGCGTATGGAAGTGGAACTTCACCCAGACCCTCTCGTTTGCCCCGTTGATCATGCTGAAGGCGTGGCTTCCGAACCCGTGCATGTGACGGTAAGAAAAGGGGATGCCCCGGTCGCTCATGGTGATGGTCACCTGGTGGAGTGCCTCGGGGAGGGATGACCAGAAATCCCAGTTGTTCTTCGCGCTGCGCAGGTTGGTGCGGGGGTCTCGCTTCACCGCGTGGTTCAGGTCGGGAAACTTCAGGGGGTCCCTCAGGAAGAAGACGGGGGTGTTGTTGCCCACCAGGTCCCAGTTGCCTTCCTCGGTGTAGAACTTCATGGCGAAGCCGCGGATGTCCCGTTCGGCGTCGGCGGCTCCCCGTTCGCCCGCCACCGTGGAGAAGCGGACGAACATCTCGGTCTTCTTTCCGGTCTCTGAAAAAATCTTCGCCTTCGTGTATTTCGTGATGTCGTGGGTCACGGTAAACACGCCGAAGGCTCCCGATCCCTTGGCGTGCATCCTGCGTTCGGGGATCACTTCCCGGTCGAAGTGGGCAAGCTTTTCCAGGAACCACACGTCCTGCATCAGCAGAGGTCCCCTGGGCCCGGCAGTAAGAGAATTCTGGTTATCCGGCACCGGCGCCCCGGTAACGCTGGTAAGTTTTTCCTTCTTCATGTCCTGTTCCCTGTCACTCATTCTGCAACCTCCTCCATTCTTTCCGGCTCATGTCTCTCCCGAAGAACACTCAGCGCATACCCACTTTCCCGGCAAACGGAGGAAAGAAAAAGAGGAAAGAAGGCAATTCCCGCCTGGGAACGGCGGGCTGGAAAATAAAAAACCATTTCAATCCAGAAGTGAATAACAACCATTTCAATTTTTTAAATTCTACACATAAAATTTTTCCCCGTCAACGCCTCCTTGTATTACAATAGAGATCCCAGCGTCATCATTTTCCGGAGAAAAGAGGGACCGGTCCATGAAAGAACTTCTGGAAACCGTGGTGGAAAACTGCAGGGATTCATGGAGGCAGGGGCATGTGGCGACCTACATCCCGGAACTGGCCAAGGCGAGGGCTGACGCGACGGGCATCGCCGTGTGGGATCTTTCATCGGGGCTTTCCGGCGCAGGGGACACGGACTTCACCTTCACCATGCAGTCCGTGTCCAAGGTGGTCTCCCTGGCCCTCGCCCTTTCTGAATGCGGCGAAGAGAAGGTGTTCTCCGCCGTGGGGATGGACCCTCTCGCTGACCCCTTCAACTCCATCATGCGCCTGGAGATGGATGCGCCCCACCGCCCCCACAACCCTCTCATCAACTCCGGGGCCATCGTGGTTCTTTCCCTGCTTCCCTGGAAGGAGAGCCGCGACCGAATGGCTGCCGTGAGCGACATGGCCGCGCGGATGACGGGCAGAAAGGCGGTGGCCGTGAACGAGGCGGTCTACCTGTCGGAGAAGGGAACGAGCGACAGGAACAGGGCACTGGCATGGTTCCTGAAAAGCGTGGGCAACCTGGAGGGCGACATCGAGGACATCCTCGACGCCTACTTCCGGCAGTGCAGCCTGGAGGTCACCTGCGGGGATCTCGCCGTGCTCGGGGCCACCCTTGCGGCGGACGGAACGAACCCCGTGACGGGTGAACGGGTGGTGAGCCCCAGGGTGGCGCGGGTGGTGCGGACCATCATGGCCACCTGCGGAATGTACGACGGATCCGGGGAGTTCGCCGTCACGGTAGGCATCCCGGCCAAGAGCGGCGTGGGCGGGGGCATCGCCGCGGCCGTCCCCGGGAGGATGGGCATCGGCACCTGCGGTCCCGCCCTGGACAGGAAAGGGAACTCCGTGGCGGGGCTGGCCATGCTCAGGAGGCTGAGCGAGGAACTGAAGCTGAGGATTTACTGAGAGGAAAACCTGTCACGGACTCAACTTATTTGAAGGAAAGGCTGATGGATATGACGATAGTAACGAAAATCGAAGGCTTCACCCTACGGCAGGCTGTGAAAGAGGACGTGCCGGCTCTTCTCTCCCTGATACGGGAGCTGGCGGTGTACGAAAAACTCGAGGACCAGGTGACGGCCACGGAGGAGAGCCTGGAAGTGAGCCTCTTCGGCATACGGCCCGGGGCCACGACCCTTCTGGGGGAATGGCAGGGGAAACCGGTGGCCTATGCTGTTTTCTTCCACAACTTCTCTACCTTTGCAGGCAGGCTCGGGCTCTACCTCGAAGACGTGTACGTGAAGCCCGAAATGCGGGGGAGGGGGATGGGCAAGGCCATTCTCTCCTACCTGGCGTGCCTGGCGAAAGAACGGGGATGCGCCCGGTTCGAATGGGCGGTCCTGGACTGGAACGCTCCGTCCATCGAGTTTTACCGTTCTCTCGGCGCCGAACCCCTTGACGGATGGACGGTGTTCCGCCTGACCGGAGAAGCCCTGGACAGGCTCGCGAAGAACTAGCACCCGGCCCGGGACCTCTTGAGGCCCCGGGCACGGCCGGTCTTCAATCGCAGAGGGCCGCCGCAATTTCCTTTACGGGCAGCATCCGTTCGCTCGGGTAGATGCTGTGGCTGATTGAAAGCTGCTCCGCTAAACCCTGTTCCACAAGGGGGGCAAAGAAGTTGGCGCCGCCGTAGACGAGCATATAGCCCCTGTTCCGGTCCTTGTAGGACATCCTGTAGGACTGGGGAATCTGAGCCCTGACCTCCACGAGGCCCGAGAAGAGACTTTCGTCGAGGCTCTCCAGAATCGACTTCACTTCATCGTAAAAAACCGCGGGGAACGTCTTGATGGCGGCTGTGACAAGCCCCGACCCCGCCGCGACGACGCCGGAGACCGACGTGTATTTTCCCCGTATGAGAAGCTCTCCGGGGCTGAGGGTCGTTCCTGAATGGGAGATGATGTCGGCAATGCCCCTGGGACGGCCGTCCTCTACCCTGTAGAGGAACGTGGCGCTCGTCTCGGTGGGAATCCGCGCCTGCTGGAGCATGATGTCGTAATTTCTGCCGGACACCCCGATGAGGGCGTTCTTCCCTTCGGGGACCTCGCAGTTCCACATCCTTTCCCCGGCATGGAGCATACCGAGCCTGGAAGAGAGTATGACCCCGCTGCCTGAAGCCTGTGACAGCATTTCCAAGGCTTCACCGGTCTTTCCCCTGTCCACGAGGAGCGTGTTGACCATAATGCTCCCCTTTCCGGTCCGGGCATCGTAATCGCAGTCAAGGGAAAGGCGCTCCGTCTCCATGGCGAGACCTCCCACCCTGTCGAAAACAAGGAGCATCTTCGCTTCCTCCACACCCTCCGGCGAGAGCATGACTCCCCTGTTTCCATAGCGGCGCACAAAGCCGTTTTTCTCCAGGTTCGTGAGATGGTACCTGATGGTCCTGGTTTCCACATCCACGCCTCTCCTGTTGAGGGCGGTACGAAGATCCGCCGTGGTCTGGAGTTTTCCCGAAAAATAAAGGACCCTGAGTATCTCAATGACAGTCTCGGGGTATTCGTCTGATTCGAACATGGGTCACCCTCCCTCGCCAGAGCTTCAATTCTTTTTTCGGACTTCGGTAATTGAATTCCGGATTTTTTCTTCCTTAAAAACCGCTTTGACCGCGAAACCGCACGCCTTAACGCCAGAAGATACATGCAATTGCCCTGCTTTATTTATACCACCCAAACCACCCATTGACAATGCACTCCCACTATGGGTATCATCCTTCCAAGAGTTACGGAAATAGATTTCCGTTTTGAGTAATTTTCCAGGATGCATACAATAAAAACCACGGAAGGAGACATATCCATGAGGAAAGTTTCTCTGCTGGTTTCGACGGGCAACCTTGGAGACAACATCATCGAGAAGGGAACCTTCTACGAGGGTGTCAAAAGGGATATCGACTGCTTCGGGGCCGACGCGGGAACTGCCGATGCCGGCCCCACGTTTTTGGGGGCGGACATGCCCCACAACCCCATCGAGTGGGAGCGTCACGACCTGGAGATCACCCTCGTGGAGGCCCGGAAGAAGAAGGTGCCCATGATCGTGGGCTCCTGCAGCACCACCGGCACGGACAGGGGGGTCAACCTCTACGCCGACATTATCCGCTCCGTGGCGAAGGAACGGAAGATGGAGCCCTTCACCATGGCCCTCATCTACTCCCAGATACCCATGGAGACTCTCCGGGAGCGGGTGGGGAAAGGGGCAACGGAACCCCTGGGGGCGTCCTTCCCCCTGACGGACGACGTCCTGGACAACACCACCAACGTCACGGCCAGCATGGGGGTGGAGCAGATCATGCACGCCCTGGAAAAGGGAGCGGACGTGATCATCGCCGGGCGGGCCTGCGACGACGCGGTGCTTGCCGCCTATCCCGTCTTCAAAGGTTTCGACAGGGGAGTGAGTCTCCACATGGGGAAGGCCGCCGAATGCGCCTCCCTCGTCTGCTGGCCCCAGAAGGTGAAGGAATCCATCATCGGGACGGTGTACGACGACCACTTCACCATCGAGCCCATCCACCCGGACCAGCAGGCCACCCCCCACAGTGTGGCCGCCCACTCCATGTACGAGCGGACCAACCCCTTCATCCAGGCCCTCCCCGGAGGCATCCTCGACATGCACGCCAGCAAATACGAGGCCCAGACGGACCGGATCTGCAAAGTCACGGGCAGCCTTTTCGTCCCCTCCCCCGACGGCAGCTACAAGGTCAAGCTCGAAGGGGCCGGAGAGGCGGGTCATAGAGTATACCATCTCGTAGGCATCCGGGACACCAGGGCCATCGCCCACCTCGACCAGATCCTCGCCGACACCCGGAAGAAGGTCTCGGACATCATCGGGCCCGCGCGGGACGACCAGTACGAACTCTTCTTCCACCCCTACGGAAAGAACGCCGTCATGAAGGAGAACGAGCCCGTGGAGATCACCCGGTCCCACGAGGTCGCCATCGTCATCGAGGTCATCTCCAGGGACATCGAGCTGGCCACCTCCGTCGCCAAGTGCGCCAAGTTCCGGTTCTTCTACATGAGCTATCCGGGCCAGATGAACTCCTCGGGGGGATCCGTGGCCCTCGTCACCGACGAGCCCCTCTTCCCGAAGAACAAATGCTACCAGTGGACGGTGGACCATCTTCTCACCCTGAAGGATCCCCTGGATCCCGGCATCTTCCGGTACACCTTCGAGACCGTGCCGGGAGCGTAGGCCATGGAAGCACAGGTGACGAAGACGCTGCTCACGGAACTGGCGGACTTCTACGCCTCCCTCGGCCCCGGGGATATCCCCGGGAACGTGCTGGAGAAGGCCCGGAGGGTGCTCATGGACTTCCTCTGCGAGACCGCCGCCGGGTTTCACGAAGGGGAGCTGGCGGCCATCGCCATAGAGTACGCCAGGGAGACCGGCGGCAGGGAGGAAGCCACCATCCTCTGCGACGGAAGCAAAGTTCCCGCGCCCTGGGCGGCCCTTGCCACGGGGATCATGGCCCACTCCATCGAGCTGGACGACGGGCACCGGTGGGGCACGTCCCACCCGGCCGTGGCGGTCATTCCCGCCGTTCTGGCCATGGGGGAAAAAATGCGTTCTTCCTTTCCCGACATCCTGAAGGGGATCGCCGTCGGGTACGACGCCATGCTCAGGGCGGCCCGGTCCATCAACCCTTCCCACCTGAAGCGGGGCTTCCACTCCACCGGGACCTGCGGCTCCATCGGGGCCGCCGCCGGGTGCGCCTCCATCCTGGGCCTGGCGGGCAAACAGTTCGCCTACGCCATGTCCATGGGAGGGCTCCAGAGCGCGGGGCTCCAGGAGATGCTCCACGACCACCCGGGGATCAAGCCCCTGCAGCCCGGAAAATCGGCCATGGCGGGAGTGCTTTCGGCGGAGTTCGCCCTCCGGGGGGCCCGGTCACCCCGCACCCTCTTTGAGGGACAGCACGGTTGGTTCAAGGCCATGTGCGCCGGCGAATATTCCGAAGAAGCCCTCACCGGCGACCTCGGGAAGCGGTGGGAGATCCTGCTGACCTACACCAAGCTCTACCCCACCTGCAGGCACTGCCACGCCGCCATCGACCTGGCGAGGGAAGCCCGGAAGGTTCTGGGGTGCACGGAGCGGGACGTGGAATCCATCCGCGTGAAGACCTACAGGCTCGGCATCGTGGAAGTGGGGCAGATCTTCCTTCCCGCCACCTTCGAGGAGGCCATGTTCAGTCTGCCCTTCTCCCTCGCCGTGGCCCTCAGGAAGGGGAACGTCACCCTCCAGGACTATACGCCCGAACTCCTTGCCGACGAAGAGCTGAGGCGGGTCGCCTCGGCCGTGACGATCGAGGAGGACGAGCACATGAACGCCCTGTACCCCGAGGAGCGGGGGGCGTGGCTGCGCCTCGTCCTGAAGGACGGCAGGAGCTTCGGGAAGGGAATCCCCGTGGCGAAGGGCGAACCGGAGAACCCCGTCACCGACGGGGACCTTCGGGAAAAGCTGACGGCCATGCTGGCCCCCTACTATCCGGAAGAATTCGTATCGGGCCTCTGGGATATCTGCATAGAGTCCGCCCCCGGCGCAGCCGGGTACGGGCAAATACTCGACCATTTCGGGAGGTTTCATACGCCATGAAGACCATGAACATCTGCAGCCTGGCCAGAACGATCAGGAGCAAGAACGCGGGCAGCTTCATGATCACCCTCGAGATCATCTTCGCCGACCGGAGGATCTACGAGAGGGTCAAAGAGTCGGGAGCCGTGACGCAAAAGTCCATAGCCGCCGCCTACGGCCTTCCCGAGGACAATATCCTGGATTTCATGTTCTTCGACCCCGGCATGGGGATCAAGGCGAACATCAAGAGAAAGATCCCCAGCGGCGGCCCCGGGGAGACGGATGTGTACGGATGCCAGCAGTACGCCCCTCTCTTCTCCCTCGAAGTCCCCTGGGAGGACTGAGACAGACCATGGCCGGCCTCACCGGACATCTCGCCGCCTTTTCGGCCTCCCTCGCCTGTGACCGGCTGCCTGAGGCCGTGGTTTCCCAGGCGCGGCGGTGCCTCCTTGACACCGTGGGGGCCCTCCTCGCCGGGAGCCGCCTGTCGCAGAGCGGACAGGCGGGGAGAAGGTTCGCCGGGCGGCTCGGGGAAGAGCCCCGGTCCGTCGTGGCGGGAAGCCCTCTCCGGAAATCCCCCATGACCGCGGCCTTCGTCAACGGAATGGCCGCCCACGCCCTCGAGCTGGACGACGGTTCGAAATACGCCACCTATCACCCCGGCGCTTCCATCATCCCCGCATGCCTCGCACTGGGGGAGGCGGAGGGGATTTCCGGGAAGCAGCTTGTGGAGGCCATCACGGCGGGCTACGAAGTGTCGCTCCGCATAGGGACCGCCATCAACCCGGGCCATTACCTCAGGGGATTCCACCCCACCGGCACCATCGCCTCCTTCGGCACGACGGCGTCCGCGGCGAAAATCCTCGGTCTCTCACCGGAGCTGACGGTCCAGGCCATGGGAATCGCCGGGAGCCTTGCGTCGGGGATCAACCAGTACGAGATCGACGGGTCCATATCAAAGCATGTCCATCCCGGCAACGCCGCCAGAAACGGCATCCTCGCGGCCATGCTCGCCCGGGACGGCATGACGGGTCCCGCGGAGATCCTCGAGGGAAAGCTCGGATTCTTCCACTGCTTCGCCGACAGCGCAGACACGGCCCTCGTGGACAGGGATCTCGGAGAGGACTGGCATTTCCTGCGCATCTACTTCAAGCCCTACTGCTCCTGCAGGTATGTGCACTACGCCATCGAAGCCACCCAGAAGGACCTGGAGCAGCGCCCCTTCCCCCCGGAGGAGATCGCGTCCATCGTGGTGCGCACCCACCGCAACGCGAAACAGGGCTCGGACATTCCGGACTACCGCTCGCCCCTCCACGCCCGTCTCAGCATCCAGTACGGCATCGCGTCCATCCTGGTCAGGGGGAAGGCGGGCATAGGGGAGTACGAGGAGGAGGCCATCGCCGACCCGGAAGTGAGAAGGGTCTCGGACCTCGTGCGGATCGAGGTGGACGAAGAGATCCAGAAGCTCTACCCGAACCCCCGCTCCATGATCGTGGAGATCAGGGACACAAAAGGGAACACGGCGTCCACAAGGATCGACCATGCGAAGGGGGACGCGGAAAACCCCATGTCCGACGGGGAGCTTTTCGAAAAATTCCGGGACGTCACGGGAGAAGTGATCCCTCCCGAAAGGGCGGAAGAGATCATGGCGGCGGCCATGGCAATCCATACCCGTGGGGAGATCGCCTCCTTCACGGAAATGCTCCACATTTGAGAAGGGGGAACGGACCATGATGGACACCATCAACGAAAGGCTTTCCAGGTTTTCCTCGGAGCTCCGGTACGAGGACATTCCTTTCGAGGTGCTCGATCACCTCAAAAGGGTGATGCTCGACTGCTACGGCTGCGGCCTTTTCGGCTCCACCACTCCGTGGATGAAGATCTACCGGGACGTCCTCGAGAACATGAGCGACCGGCAGGAGGCGTCCCTCTGGGGCACGGACAGGAAGACGTCCGTGGTCAACGCCATGATGATCAACGGCTCCGCCATCAATTCCTTCGAACTGGACGACACCCACACGGACGGCATCATCCACGTCTCCACCGGCGTGCTGGGCTGCGTCACCGCCTTCGCCGAGATGCTCGGGACCATGAGCGGCAGGGATTTCCTCACCGCGGCGACGCTGGCCTACGAAGTCTCCTGCCGGGTGGCGGCGCCGGTGGGTATGGAGATCGCCCACCAGGGCTGGAACAATACGGGAACCTGCTGTCCCTTCGGCTCCGCCGCAGGGGTGGGCAACATGCTCGGCCTGACGCCGGAGCAGATGGGGCACGCCATGGGCATCGCCGGGAACTGGGCCGGCGGGCTCCAGGCAGTCCAGTTCGCCTCCATGGCCAAGCGGATCGTGCCGTCCAAGTCCTCCGAAGGGGCCATCATCGGCGCCCTCCTGGCGCAGAAAGGCTTCACCGGCATAGAGGACGTCTTCGAGAACAAGTTCGGCGGCTTCTACAACTGCTTCACCGACGACGTGTACGATACGGAGCGGACCAGCGGCGAACTGGGCACCCGGTGGGAGCTGATGGGCATCGGCCTCAAGTTCTATTCCACCTGCCGCAGCAAGCACACCACCATCGGGGCGCTCCGGAAGTTCCGGGAGGACCACCCGGAGATCAAGCCCGACGACATCGCGAAGGTCGTGGCCCACACCACGTCCATCACCCACAAGTACTCCGTGGACGCCGACGCCATAACCAGCGTGGTGGCGGCCCAGCTCAGCCACCCCTACGTCTGCGCCGTCACCCTTCTCGAGGGGAACGCCTTCATCGACCAGTTCACCGAGGAAAAGATCCGGGACCCGAAGATCCTGGAGTTCGCGAAGAAAGTGGAAGTGGTCCACGACGAGGAGATAGAGAAACTGCCCAGGCACCTGCGCTACACCGTAAAGGTGGACGTTCACCTGAACAACGGGCAGGTCTTCAATCTCCAGGAAACCTTTCCCAAGGGACACCCGAAGAATCCCTTCTCTTCCGACGAACTGCTCTGGAAATTCCGCACCCTCGCAGGAAAGGCCATCGGCGACGGGCAGCAGGTGGAACGGATCATCGAATCGGTGCTCCATCTTGAAGACCTGGGCAACGTAAGGGAACTCACGGAACTCCTTTCCGTGAAGGGCTGAGGTGAAGGGCAATAACCCCTGGTACCCCTTCCGCCCGTGATGCTTGACATCCTGAGGAAAGGCGGGCTGGCGGAGTATCTGGGAAAAAACGGGACATTCATTCTTCCCCGGTGAATCCGGAGGAGCGGAAGGAAGGGGCGTGGTCGCCGATCAGGAAAAAGAGTACCCCTGCGCAGAGTTTTCTCAGGTGTTTTCGAGAAAAAGACAGACAGGAGGGATTCTGCAATGAAATTCCGAAAAGGATTTGTTCCCGGACTGGTCGCAGCCTTCGCGGCGGTACTGCTGTTCGCCGCCGGGGCAGGCGCGGAGATCCATCTGAACATGGGAAGCACTTCGTCCACCTCGGGAGTGTATGCCTGGTGCGTGGCCGCTGCCAACGTGATCAACAAGGCCGACAACGGCATTCAGGTCACGGTGGTGGAGAGCGGGGCCGGCATGGACAACCTGAGGAAGATCAGCGCCGGGGTGTTCGACTTCGCCCTGGCCATCGACCTGCCGGGCTCGCTGCAGCTCTACAAGGGAATCGAGGGCTTCGAGGGCAAGCAGTTCAAGGATGTCCGATGGCTCTTCCTGAGAAACATCTTCGCCGACAGGCTGTACGTCCGCAGGGATTCCGGGGTGACGACCTTCGGCGACCTGAAGGGCAAGAGGTTCTGCCCGGGCATTCCCGGGTCGGCGTCCGCCGCCTACGTGATGCAGTACGACAAGATCCTGGGGACCAACATCCAGCTTGTCCCGTCAGCCCTGGGAGACGCCATAACCGCCCTGAAAGAGAACCGGATCGTGGGGCTTCAGAAATCGAGCGGACTCAACAATATCGACGCATCCCTCATCGAAGTCAACCTCACCACTCCCCTGACGGTAGTCGGGTATTCCGAAGAGGACGTGAAGAAGATCCAGGAGAAGATACCCTACATGACCTTCCTGAAGCGTGAAAAGGGCAGCATCAAGGAATTCCCTGACGTGGGGCCCATCTGGGAGGAATGCCCCATCGCCGGTGCTGTGGCCACCGCCGCCATGCCCGAGGAAGTGGGCTACCAGATCGTAAAGGCTTACGTGGAGGGCTTTGACGAAATTGCCGCCGCCTACGGTCCCGTGAAGGGCTTCGACCCCGTGGGTGACTACTTCAGGAATGCCGGGGAAGACGTGGTGCCGGCCCATGCGGGGCTCATCCGCTACGCGAAGGAAAAGGGACTAGAGGTTCCGGAGCGGTTCATTCCTCCGGAGTACAAAAAATAGCGCCGCCTGCACCTTATCCCGCCGGGCCGCGTGTTCTCCCCGCGGCCCGGCCCCCCGCAGGAGGGATGCACCGTGAGCCTTTTTTCAATCGGTCGGATCAAGACAAAGGTCATCTTCACCCTCGGCTTCTTTCTCGCCGTTTTCCAGCTCCTTGCCCCCATATACCTCACAGGTCTCCTGGACATCCAGTTCAGGGCGATCCACGTCGCTTTCGGCCTGTCCATCGGCTTTCTCTACTTTCCCTTCCGCTCCAGGGGAGAGGATGAACCTCCCGAAGAGGGCATTTCCCTTTTTGACCTCCTCCTGATCACAGTCCTCCTCGCCGCAAACCTCAACGCTTTTCTCAAAGCGCTTGACATCTACATGGGCACCACCGGGGCAACAAACTTCGACCTGGTTCTCGGAGGAGCCCTGGTGCTCCTCGTCCTCGAGGCCGCCCGGAGGTCCGTGGGACCGGCCATCCCCCTCATGGTCGTTCTCCTGCTGGGCTACATCTTTGCCGGCGAGTCCTTCCCCGGTATGTGGAAACTGAAGGGGATCGGCCTCGATTTCGTCCTCGGCTCCCTCTACTACTCCCCCCTCGGAATCTACGGCAGCGTCACGGGCATGTCGGCCACGTTCATCTCCATGTTCATCATCTTCGGCTCCCTTCTCTCCGCCACCGGTGGAGGGAAAACCTTCATCGACATCGCCCTCGCCATAACGGGAAAATATACCGGAGGGCCCGCAAAGGCCGCAGTGGTGTCCAGCGCCCTGTTCGGAAGCATCTCGGGAAGCTCGGTGGCAAACGTCATGGTCACGGGAAGCTACACCATCCCGCTGATGAAGAGGCTCGGCTACCGGCCGGAGTTCGCCGCCGCCGTGGAGGCCATCGCCTCCTCCGGAGGAGGCATCACCCCGCCGATCATGAGCATCAGCGCCTTCATGATGGCCGAGTTTCTCGGCATCTCCTATTTCCGCATCATAGGCTACGCCCTTCTTCCCTGTCTTCTCTACTACACCGGCGTATTCAGCGGGGTCCACTTCAGGACGGTGCGCATGGGCATAGACAAACTGCCGCCCGAGGAGATCCCGAAATGGCGGGACATCCTCACCCTGGAAAGGATCGCCGGACTCATCGTGCCGACGGGGGTGCTGCTCTACCTCATCGCCGTGGGTCAGCCCCTCCAGCTCGCCGGGTTCTACGCCTGCGTCTCCGCCCTGGCCGTCTTTCTGCTTGTGGGGATACTGAAAAGAAAGATCCGGGAGACCATGAAGCTCATTCTCTCCGCCCTCTCGGAGGGAGGGCGGGATGTGGCCCAGATCGTGCCTATCCTCGTGTCGGTGAGCATGCTCGTGAACCTCATCGGCCTGACGGGCATCGCGCCGAAAATCAGCGGCGTCATTCTCCAGCTCGGCGGGACGAACCTCTATTTCTCCCTGCTCATCGCCACGGTGGTTCCCTTCCTGCTGGGCACGTCCCTGCCGGTGGTCCCCACCTACGTGCTCTCCGTATCCATCCTGGTGCCCCCCCTGCTCAAGCTGGGCATCGACCCGGTGGCCGCCCACCTCTTTTTCATCTACTGGGCAATCCTCGGGGGTGTGACGCCCCCCACGTGCACGGCGGCCGTGGCGGCGGCGG
This sequence comes from Aminivibrio pyruvatiphilus, assembly GCF_004366815.1. Taxonomy (NCBI): domain Bacteria; kingdom Thermotogati; phylum Synergistota; class Synergistia; order Synergistales; family Aminobacteriaceae; genus Aminivibrio; species Aminivibrio pyruvatiphilus. The sequence continues at coordinate 141,076 of NZ_SORI01000002.1, forward strand.
GAATCGCAAAGGCAAACTGGGTCAGGACAGGCTTTTTCGCCATGAGGCTCGGAGCGGTGGCCTTCATCCTGCCCTACTTCTTCGCCCTCAACCCGGCACTTGTAGGGAGAGCTTCCTGGATGAGCATCCTGGGCCACGGAACAACCGGGTTTATCGGGGCCATTTCCATAGCCTACGGCATGTTCAGCCACAGGGAGTGCCTGCTGAACCCCCTCCGGTGCGCCGCCTTCATCGTCGGGGGCCTGCTCCTCCTCTTCCCGGGGACGGCGCCTTCGCTCACCGGGCTCGCCGTGGTGGGAACGGCGTTCGTCATCGACAGGAAGATCCTGTCGGGCAGGACAGGAACCAGGCAGGAACACCATCGGAAGCGCTCCGGGGAGGAGGCCCCGAAATGAAGAAATCACCCATGCTCAAAAACATGATTCTCGAACGGAAGGTCCTTGAACGGCCTCGCGGGATTTGAAACGTTCAGGGAGCTGGAGAAGAAGTATCTCCCCCTTTTCCTGGAAGAAACCTGCAGATCCTTCACCCGTCAGGACATCCGCTCCGTCAGAATCCTGCAGGGAAAAGGCAGAACTACTTAACGGGGAGGCTTCCCCTGCGGAAGGGGAAGTCTCCCCCGCAGTCCGTTACTTTACGGTGAAGTCGATAGCGCCCAGGGCGCCGGCATTATAGACGTAGGAGCCCGGCTTTCCGGGGAGCATGTTTCCCAGGGCTCCCGTGAGGAGCACATCTCCCTTCTCCATGGTCCAGCCCTGTTCAATCATTGTGTTCACCAGCCAGAGGGCAGTCTCCCACTGGTCCCCGAGGGCGTCCGATCCCCTGCCCCGGTTCACTTCAGCCCCGTCGAGGGAAAGAACGGGAACGAGCTCGTTGATGTCGGGCGCGGCACCCAGGGGAACCGGCTTTCCGACGATGAACCCCTTGGACGAGATGGCGGATGCGTTGATGTCCGCTGCCTTCAGCTGCTTCATGTCGGTGAAGGCGAGGTCGGGAAGCTCTATGGCGGCTGCGAGGAACGCAACCTTGCCCTTGAGGGCGTCCACGTCCTTCAGGGACTCCTTCACCGGCTCCCCGAGAATGAAGCCGATCTCGCACTCCAGCATGAGATTTCCGAAGTCCGCCCGGTTCACTTCCACGGGGCCCGCCGCCCCGTCCAGCCCGCCTCCGGGGAAAAGCACCGCCGCGAAGGGCGTGTCGGAACCGAAACGCTTCATGGTGGCTTCCGTGGTCAGGCCCGCCTTGAAACCCGCGGGACGGTCCGCTCCGAGGCGTTTTTTCGAATAGGCCGTCTGGACCGCATAGGACTCGTCCACAGTCATGCCGGGATACTCCGCCGTCAGGACGGGAAAAGGCTTCCCCTCCATGGCCGCGGAATATACCTTCTCCGCCAGGGCCTGGATATCCGCCCCCCAGCCCATCGCCGCGAGGAGCAGCACAGCCAGGAATGCCGCACAGGTACGTCTTGCCGCCTTCATTGCCGGATCCACCTCCAGAAGATAAGAAAATTGTCTCTTCAGGGCATTGTACTCCTTTTCCGTGATTTTGTTCAGCTTTCAGCGTTTTTCCCCCGGGCGGAGTACAGGAACTTCCTCTTTTTTCAGAGTGTGCTTTTCGCCTCTCTAGAGTAGAATAGAATTGTCAGGGAGCTTTCGAATGGAGGAGAACATCGTGATTGAAGAAAAAATCATGAAAACCATCCGGAGCGTCATTACGGGACTTCCCGGCGATTTCCAGTCCGATGACGGGCTTCACTCGCTCACGTCCGTCGTTGCGGAACGAAAAGGCTTTTTTTCCCGGAGAAAGCTCACTTTCACCGCACGGTTCAGGGTGAACGAGGAAACGCGGGAAGTGGTTTACAACGAGACTCTCGTGGAACGAAAGAGCGGCCTCGGGGCAGGATCCGGGGAAGGAATATCGGGATTCGGCTTCAGGAAGTGGAAAATCTCTTCGGGACCAAGCGGCCTCGATGGGGCGCTGGAGGAGCAGTCGGAACTGTTCGGCAGAAAGTACGGCTTTACCTTCAGGTTCCAGCAGATCCGGGACGCCGTCCGGAAGCTGGCTGAAGAAGAGGGATACACCTTCAAGCACCAGCTCTGGGGGAAACTGTAGAACGACGGTGAAAATCTGATATAATAAATAGATTGAATTTACTGTTCTTTGTAAGGAGGAACCCATGTCCGGCATAGGCGCGGTCACCCCTGTGAACAGCATACAGATCGCCGCCCCCGTCGCCAGCCAACCGAGACGGGAAGGCCTTCGCCGTGCCGAGCAGGAGGTTCTTCGCCAGGAAATGGCCCTGCGGAACTCCGGCGATGTGACGTCCACGGTCTATCATTTCTCCGTGGGACCGGATGGAAAAACCTACATCACCGGCGCAACGGTGACGGTCCGCACAACCGCGGAGGAAGAGGCGGGCGGCAAAGTTCCGGATGCCGGCAAAGACCGGGGACCGGCCGGGCGGAAGGACCGTGACGAAAACACCCCCCATGAAGAAGGGAAGAAAAGTACAGCAGGAGAAGAGGCGACGGCTGCTTCACAGCTGAAAGCCATCGAACGGGACGTCATAGCCCACGAAGCGGCCCACAAGGCGGTGGGCGGCCAGTTCGCCGGTCCTGTCTCCTACAGCTATGCCACCGGGGCGGACGGCAGGCGGTACATTGTCGGGGGAGAGGTCTCCATTTCCGCACCGGAAGGCAAAACACCCGAGGAGACCATCCGGATCATGGAACAGGTGAAACGGGCGGCCCTTGCCCCGGGTTCACCTTCCCCCCAGGACCTCCGGGTGGCGGCGGCAGCTTCGGCGGCCCAGATGCGGGCCCGGGCGGAGATGGCGAAACAGGACGCGTCCCGCGCCTACTCCGGTACCGGAAACGGCGGTTACGGCCGGGGGGACGGAGAGCTTTCCCTGACGGCGTGACACGCCCCATTTGATGACAGCAAAAGAGGACGCCCCGGAGGACGTCCTCTTTATTTTTTCCTATTCCACGGTGAGGGACTTTTTCAGATTTCCCGCACGGCTGCACACCGCTTCCACCTCGAGCACGGCTCCCTTGGGAAGATCGCCTACATGGAAGCAGGCGGCAGCGGCCTTGCCGTCAACCTGCCAGGCCGGCTCGAGGCGGTACATGAGCTGTCCGTTGAGGGAAAGGGTGAAGAGGTTGATATAATGTCTTTTTCCGTCAGGCACCGAGTGAGGGGCATGAACCTCGAGAACTCCCCCCTCCCTGTTGTAGAGAAGTTCAAGGTCCGAGGGCGGATGGGACCAGGCGGCCCCGGCCGAAAACACCATCACCAGCGCAAAGAGCAGAAGAAATATCTTTTTCACTGTACTCACTCTCCTTCAGTCCTGAAATTTGAAATCTTCCATGGAATAGTGTAGCAGAAAAACCCTGTTTCTATATCCCGTACCCTTCGTCCTTCAGGCGAAAGGGTACCTCCGGAGATGATGGAATGAATCTGCAGCTGCTGAAACAATGGTTCAGGGAACTGGAACCCGTCGGAGCCGATCCGGAAGGAGGCGTCACCAGGCTCGCCTATACAGCCGAGGAGGACGCCATGTTCGAAAAAGTCGCGGGCTTCGCCTCGGCGCTGGGTTTTTCCGTAACTGAGGACTGCATCGGGAATATGTTCATCTCTTTTCCGGACGGAACGGACCGCCCCTGCCACATGGTGGGCTCCCACCTCGACTCGGTTCCCCGGGGCGGACGGTATGACGGGGTCGTCGGGGTCCTCGCCGGACTGCTTGTCATGGAAAAAATTCTGAGGCTCGGCCTCTCCATTCCCGTGAAAACAGCCGCTTTCCGGGCGGAGGAATCGAGCCTGTACGGCCTGGCGACAGCGGGGAGCGGAACAGCCGCCGGGAGCATTGACGCCGTCCGGCTCAGGAACGCGAAATCCCTTTCCGGTGACAGCCTGTACGACACCATGACCCGGAAGGGATATGCACCCGGCAGCTGCAGGCTCGAACCTGTTATCGACTTCACCGAGCTCCACATTGAACAGGGCCGGGTGCTCTGGGAGGCGAAGGAACCTCTAGGCGTCGTAACCGCCATCGCGGCACCGACGAGACTGAAGGTGACGATCCACGGCCGCCAGGACCATTCCGGGGCCACTCCCATGGACCTGAGGAAGGACGGCCTCTGCGCCGCAGCGGAGATCATCCTCGGGACAGAACAGGCGGGAAATGCGGAAGCCGCCCACGCCACGGTGGCCACTGTGGGTGTTGCCCATGTCCGCCCGAACGCCCTGAACGTGGTTCCGGGACTGGTGGAACTGCGGATCGACATCCGGGGAATCCTGAAGGAAAGTATCTCCCGGACTGTCGGTGCCGTCAGGAATACAATCCGGGAAACAGAACTGCAGCGGGGCATCCTGTGCGAGGTGGAAACTCTCTCCTCCATGGACCCCGTCACCCTGGCTCCTTCAGTAATCGATTCCCTCGCCGGGGCTGCGGAAAAGACCGGAGTCCCCTTCCGCAGGATGGCAAGCGGAGCGGGACACGACGCCATGAAGGTTGCCGCCGTCGCGCCCGCAGGCATGCTCTTTATCCCCTGCAGGGAAGGAATAAGCCACAATCCCGGGGAGGAAGCCTCCCTGGAGGATGTGGCCCTTGGAGCGGAGATTCTCCTCGAGGCTCTGAAAATCCGAAGGCACATGGGCGTTTAGAAAGAGAGCCTCTTTTTATTCTACAACGAAATAGGTCTGAATATAGAGAATAGCAAATTGCCGTTTTTTTCGATTTTGGGTTGAATTGAGCCTGCAATTATGGTAGGTTATTTTCAGTTCAATAGTTTCGATCTTCTTTCAATTCGTTCTTCAGTTCACAGATCTTCGTTTTTCTCCTTTTCAGCTTTTGCCGCGCCATGCAGATCGAATCAGCCGTGCTCCAGGACGTAAGGAGGTGAAATGGATGAATACCATCACCATGGTTTGGCTTGGAATTATGGCCGTCATCGGCATCGTCATGATCGTAATGAAAAAGAAAATGAGCGCAAAGGACGAAGGCTGACACCGTTTTTTTCCGCCGCCCCCCGGGGCGGTTTTTTTTATCCCACCAGTTAATGCATTTTTCAAAAAACGCCGATACAGCAACAAAGGAGGGAGCGCCATGGAAAAAATGAAGACCGCGTGGGTGTCTCCCGTGCTTTCCGCAAACCCGGCCCAGGCAGGGCGGGTCGTTGGAAAGCCGGCGAAGGAACAGCCGAAACAGAACAAGAGGCACTTCAGAGAGTTTCTTCACCCTTCCGGGGGCGAAAAGCCGGAAGATGAAAGAGAAGAGCGGCTTGATACCTTCGCCTGAAAAAGACCTGCAGAGCTGAATCGCGGGGCCGCCCCTGAGGGGAGGCCCCGCTGTTCTTTGCCGGCGTCAGACACCTGCCCTGGCGAAAACCCCGTCCACCATTTCCCGGGCCTCTTCCTGGATTCGCCTGAGATGGTCTTCGTCGATGAAGCTCTCGGCATATATCTTGTACACGTCCTCGGTGCCGGAAGGGCGGGCGGCGAACCACCCGTTTTCCGCGGTCACCTTCAGACCGCCGATGGGAGCCCCGTTTCCGGGAGCCGCCGTCAGCTTGGCGAGAATGGGCTCGCCGGCCAGGATATCTCCCTCCACGGCGTCGGGGGTGAGCTTCCTGAGCAGCTTTTTCCTTTCGGGCCCGGCAGCGGCATCGATCCTCGCATAGCAGGGAACGCCGAGCCTCGCTGTGATCCTGTCATACCGTATGCCGGGGTGCTCCCCCATGACCGCCAGGATCTCCGCGGCAAGGAGCGTGAGGATAATGCCGTCCTTGTCTGTGGACCATGCCGTGCCGTCTTTCCTGAGAAAGGACGCACCGGCGCTTTCCTCGCCGCCGAAGCCCATGGAGCCGTCCAGCAGCCCTTCCACGAACCATTTGAATCCCACGGGCACCTCAACGCATTTCCGGCCCACCGACCGGGCGACCCTGTCGATGAGCGAGCTGGATACCAGGGTCTTTCCCACGGCAGCGTCCTGTTTCCACCCGGGCCTGTGGGTGAAGAGATACTCCACCGCCACTGCCAGGTAGCCGTTCGGGGCAAGAAGCCCCCGGTCTGGAACCACGATTCCGTGGCGGTCGAAGTCCGTGTCGTTGCCGAAGGCGATGTCGTACCTGTCCTTCAGTTGTACCAGGCCCGCCATGGCATAGGGGGATGAGCAGTCCATGCGGATTTTGCCGTCCCAGTCCACGGACATGAACGAAAAGGTGGGGTCCACCGCCGGGTTGACCACTTCCAGTTTCAGGCCGTACCTGGAAGCGATCACGTCCCAGTAGGCCACGCCGGAGCCGCCCATGGGATCGGCGCCGATGGAGACGCCCGACCTGGCGATGGCCTGGAGATCGAGGATGGATCCGAGATCATTTACGTAGGGAGCGACAAAATCCATCGTCCTGACTGAGTCCGACTTCAGGGCGGAAGAAAAGGAGAGCCTCCTGATTCCCTTCCCGCCCGATTTCAGGATTTCGTTGGCCCGGGCCTGGACCGCATCGGTTATCTCCGGGTCGGCGGGGCCTCCCGAAGGGGGGTTGTACTTGAAGCCCCCGTCCTCCGGGGGATTGTGGGACGGAGTGATGACCACGCCGTCGCCGAGCCCCGAGGTCCGGCCCCTGTTCCATTCCAGGATGGCGTGGGAAATCACCGGCGTGGGGGTGTATCCGCCCCCCTCCTGGACCACCGTTTCCACGCCGTTGGCGGCAAAAACCTCCACGGCGGTCCGGAAGGCCGGCTCGGAGAGGGCATGGGTGTCCTTACCCACGAAGAGGGGTCCTGTAATGCCCTTCCCTGCCCTGTACTCGGCGATGGCCTGGGAAACGGCAAGAATGTGGGCCTCGTTGAAGGATCCCTTCAGGGAAGAGCCCCTGTGCCCCGACGTGCCGAAGGAAACGAGCTGGAGAGGGTTGTCCGGGTCGGGCTGTTCCGTGTAGTAGGCCGACACCAGGCCGGGGATGGAGGCGAGCATGGTATGGGGCGGCCGATGACCCGCAAGAGGAGAGATCGTCATGACGAACCTCCTATTTCTCGAAAAATCCGTCCGGGCGGAAGGGATACTCGATGTAGCCCGCCGCCTCGGCCGCAAAATCACGGTCGAAGAGCAGGGCGAGGATCCACAGGGAGAGGTCGATCCCCGAACTGACGCCCCCCGCGGTGAGAATCCGCCCGTCCTTGACCACCTTCTTCTCCATGACCTTGACGCCAGGATAGGCGTCGAGCTCCTCGAAATAGCCGTGGTGGGTGGTGGCAGCCCTTCCCTGGAGAAGGCCCGCCTCGGCGGCAAAGAAGGCGCCGGTGCATACTGTGCCCAGGAAGCGCACCTGCTCGTACCGCTCCTTCACGAAATTGATCACCCGCTTGTCCCGAACGGCGATCCTCCGTCCCTGCCCTCCCGGAAGGATGAGCACGTCCAGCTGCGGACAGAGATCAGCTCCTCCGTCGGGCAGAAATCGGAGTCCGTTCGCTGCCTTGATGGGACCGTCCTGGAAGGCGAGAATTTTCACGTCCATGCTGCCCGGCTTCACGGCGTTCGCCGCCGAAAGCGTCTCAAAGGGGCCGACAAAATCCAGTTCCTCCACATCGGGGAAAACAAGTATTCCTGCCTGTATCACGGCATCCACCCTCTCTCTTCTGATTGTGTACTCCCGGTGTCCGTTTCACTTCCGTATAAATGTTCCTTTCTCCAGATCCCGGAAAGCCTGGTCAAGTTCCTCCTTCGTGTTCATCACGATGGGGCCGCCCCAGGCCACGGGCTCGCCCAACGGCATGCCTTCCAGGTAGAGGAACCGGATCCCGCTCCCGGCGGCCTGCACTGAAAACAAATCCCCCCGGGAGAAAAGAACGGCGTTCTTCTCCTTCACCCCTGTTCCGTTTCCGGGACCGAAGGCTCCTTCTCCCTCCACGATATACACGAACACCGTTGCCTCAGGGGGTGTTTCCACCGTCCAGCGCCCGCCTGCCCGGACGGAAACGTCGAGATACCTGGGCTGCACGTAATGGGCCTTCATGGGCCCCTCCACTGACCTGTAGGTCCCCGACAGGACCCGGACCTCCGCTGTCTCCTCCGTTATCCGGGGAATATTCTCGCTGACAAGATCATTGTACTTCGGCGGGCACATTTTATCCTTCGCGGGAAGGTTGAGCCAGAGCTGGGCACCGAGAAGGCGCTCCGACGGCTTCGGCATCTCCTGGTGGATGATCCCCGAGCCGGCGGTCATCCACTGGCAGTCGCCGTCAAGAATGCTTCCCCTGTTGCCGAGGCTGTCCCCGTGTTCTATCTCGCCGCTGATAAGGTAGGTGATCGTCTCGATGCCCCTGTGGGGATGCCAGGGAAAGCCCTTCACGTAGTCGGCGGGGTCTTTCGAGTCGAAGGCGTCCAGCATGAGGAAGGGGTCAAAGTCCTTCACGTCATGGTAGCCGAAGACGCGCACCAGGCTGACCCCTGCTCCGTCAGTCGTCCTGCGGCCGGAAACGATCTTTGCCGGAACCCGCATATTCTCCATTTTTAAAGGACACCTCCTTATCTCTTTATTACGTTATACTATTCAATGAAAGGGGATAGGTCAAGGTCAGGCCTGCCCCTATGAGGGTCCGTAGAAATACTTACTTCGTCGGGAGAAGAACTTCCAATAGTATTCCATTTTCACAGGTGATATTCTTTCTCCACTTTCGAAGAGGAGGAGATTGCCATGTTTACGTGGAAGCGGGTCCGGTATGCGGTCATGTTCGGTTTTCTGGCGTTCATCACCTGGGTGGGGTACAGGCACCAGGTTCTTGGAGGGGGCCCGGCGGGGGTCCCGACGGTGGATGCCCTCTGTCCCCTGGGCGGGCTTGAGAGCATCTACAGCTACCTGAGCTCGGGAACCTGGCTGCGCAGGGTGGCTCCCAGCGCCCTGGTGCTCTTTGCCGCCGTGGTGGGCATAACGCTGCTCTTCGGCCGGGTGTTCTGCGGGTGGATCTGCCCCCTGGGGACCATCGGCGAGATCTCCGCAGGCCTGGCCCGGAAACTGGGAATCAAAAGGAAAGAACTTCCCCCGTCTCTTGACGGCGCCCTGAAGATGCTGAAGTACGTCATTCTTGCCGTTATTCTGTATTATACCTGGAGCCTCGGGACCCTCGCCTGGCGGGACTACGACCCCTGGGCCGCCTGGATGCACCTGGCGGCCGGGTGGGATGAGATCGTCTCCACCCCCTGGGCCTTCGCCGTGCTCTTCGGCCTGGTCATCGGCGCCGGCCTCTTCATCGAGCGGTTCTGGTGCCGCTATCTCTGCCCCCTCGGCGCAGCCCTGGCCATCTTCCAGAAACTGAGCTTCACGAAGGTGGTCCGGAACAGGGAAACCTGCATCACCTGCGGCAAGTGCGACCGATCCTGCCCCATGGGGCTCGCCCCGATGTCGGCCGAAAAGGTCACCGATGCGGACTGCATCGCCTGCGGCCGATGCACCGAGAGCTGCCCCGTGGAGAAAACCCTGGTCTTTTCCTTCGGCGGCCGGAAGGTGCTTTCCGCCCTGGCGGTGGGCCTCATGGGAGTGCTGCTTTTCTTCGGCGCCTACGGCACGGCAAAGCTCACGGGATACTGGCAGACCTACGCCTCCACGTCAGTGGAAGCCCTGAAGGACCCTGTGGACGGAGTCTTCGGCTGGATGAGCATCGACCAGGTGGCACAGCAGGTAAAGCTCTCCCCTGGAAAGGTGCTGGAAATCGCGAAGCTTCCTCCCGACACCCCCCGGGACGTGTCCGTCAAGAAGATTGACGGCGTAAACGACGAAGTGCTGAAGGAGGACCTGAAGGCCTATTTCGCAGCGAACCCGGCGGCGGCTCCCGCACCCATGAAGGAGGTTCCGGCGAACCCCGACGAACTGAAGGGGAGTTTCACCCTCGATGAAGCGGCTGCAGGGTACGGCCTGGACGGCGCCGAGATTCTGAAGGAGGCGGGCTGGCCCGCCGATACCCCCCGGAACATCTCTCTCAAGGAGGCGGGAACGCCCCTTGGCCGGGAACCCTCGGACATCCGGACGGCAGTGAAGGAACTGCTGAAGAGGAAACAGTAGAATGTTGAAGGGGGCTCCGGAAGGAGCCCCCTTTTCGTCCTGTGTCAGTATCCTCTTTTTTCCAGGTGGTCCAGCAGCGCTTCCGCCAGGGCCACCCTTGAAGCGGAGTAGCCGTGGTCGTCCTCCATCATGACGCCGCGGACGGAGGCTCTGCCGTCCTTACGGAGTGCGTCCAGCAGGGACGTGTGGTGTACGTCGGGGGGAGTGATGGCATCCCTCGAGGCGCCGACAAGGAGGAGGTTTCGTCCTGCAAAGGCAGGCACAGAATTGAGAAGATCGAAGTCCTCCCTCCGGTCCATTAACTCCTCCCACAGGGCATCGCCGCTGGTTCCGGCCAGGGGCGGAGCACACTCATCCAGGAGGCCCCGCAGCTTCTGCCCGAGCGACTTGTCGGCGGCGGCCCGTTTTCCGTCAAGCCCCACGTTCCAGCCTGAGAGGAAAAGAATGTCTTTCACGAAGGTGCATTCCTCCGCCGCCTTGACTGCGGCGAAGCCCCCCATGCTGTGTCCTGCCGCGACGATGCGGTCGCCGTCCACGGCATAGGTCTCCCGCGCCTCCGGACTGCGGAGAAAGCGGAGGACGTTCCGGCTGTCCTCGATAACGTGGGAGAAGGAGAAGTCCCCCTGGCTCCCCCACGCTCCCCGGTAGGAGAATACTATCGTGTTGAATCCCGCCCTGCGGAAGATCTGGGCGAGATCACCGTTCTTTTCCGTACCCGGGAAACCGTGGAAAATCACCATGGTGGGATGGGGGCCTTTTCCGGCGGGGTGGTACATGACGCCGTACAGGTCACATCCCTCCGACCGGAGCGTCAGGGCTCTCCCTGAAGGGGGGAAGCAGCGGTCCGCCGCCGGGGGATCCGAAAAAATGCAGTTCCGGAACATGGCGGGCCTACAGGTCGAACACCGCCACAACGGGCGTGTGGTCCGAGGGTTTCTCCCAGCTTCTGGGCTCCCTGTCGATGTAACAGTCCACGGCGAGCTTTTCGAGGGCCGGCGTGACGAGGATGTGGTCGATTCTCCAGCCGATGTTTTTCTCCAGGGAATTCTTCACCCGGTAGTCGAAGAAGGAGAACTCTCCGGGGTCCGGCCTGTACCTGCGGAACAGGTCGGTGAAGCCCCAGGCCTTGACGTCCTCGAAATGCTCCTGGATGTCCGGGGCGAAGCAGGGATGGTCCCGCTTCTTCTCGGGGCTGGTCACGTCGATATCCGTGGGGGCCACGTTCATGTCCCCTACCCAGACGATCTTCTCGGACACGAGGTACTCCCTATCGAAAAGGGCCTTCATGCGGTCGAGGAAACGGTGCTTGTACCGGTAATCCGGGTGGTCGATAGCCTTTCCCTGGGGGATGTAGGTGTTCACCATGCAGAAGTCCCCGATCCGGGCCCGCAGAAGGCGGGTTTCCCCCTCGGGTTCCTCGCCGTCGCCGAAACCGACGACAAAGCCGTCAAGGGGGGCCTTCGTGAGGATAGCCACGCCGTTGTAGGATTTTTCCCCCCTGAACAGGCAGCGGAACCCCATAGCCTTGAAGTCGGCCTCGGGGAAGTCGTCGTTCACCACCTTGGTCTCCTGGAGGCACAGGGCATCCACGGGATGATCCGAAAGCCACTTCTGCAGAATGGGCATCCGGCTGCGGACAGAGTTTACATTGAACGTTGCAATGGTGAAGCGAGCCATGGCAGTCTCCCTCTCATTCCATATAGTCTTCGCGGCGGATCAGTCCGCCGAATTTCTCCCCTTTGAAAAAAGCGGCTGCATTCGCGGCAGCTGCGCGGGCTGCCATTTCCATGTCCCTCTCGCACCGGTTCGAGTTGTGGGGGGAACCGGCCACATTGGGAAGCTCGAGGAACGGGAAGTCAAGGGCAAAATCGCCTCCTCCCCAGGTGGGTTCCTTCCACCATACATCCAGTCCGACCTGGAAATCGGGGTTTTCCTTCAGGTGAAGGTAGAGATCCTCCTCCGCCACCAGGGGAGCCCGGGCCACGTTGAGCAGAATGGCGTTCTTTTTCATGAGAGAGAGCTCCTTCTTCCCGATGACGCCCCGAGTGTGCCTGTTGAGCGGCAGGGAGATAAGAAGCACGTCCGTATCAGGGAGGACCGTTTCAAGGTCCTTCAGGGTTCCCATGAAGTCCACGTCCCCATCGGTCTTTCCGCTGGTGTTCAGTGCCCGGATCTTCATGCCGAATCCCCGGGCAAGGTCGGCGGTCATGCGGCCGATGCCGCCGTAGCCCGCCACGGTGAGTATTTTTCCCCGAAGGCTCATGGGAGAATAGCCGTGACGGTTGAAAACCCCCTTCATGAGGTCGTTATGAAGGGGAATGATCCTTCGCGTCAGCGCAAGCAGAAGGGCCATGGTGTGCTCGGCGATCTGGGGGGCCCATCCCCCGGCGTTGCAGGCGAGAACCGGTTTTTGGGGCATTTTGTCGAAGGGAAGGTAGTCGAGGCCCGTGGAAATGGCCTGGAAGAGTTCCAGGTTTTTCAGAAGAGGGTATTCCTCCTCCCGGACTTCCCTGTTGAAGAAGAAGGACAGAAGCCCGTGTGCGGAGGAAAGCATGTCCGCTCTTTTTTCCGGAACCGCATCGTCCAGGTAGAATATGTCGGCGTACCCGGCAACCCCCTCCTCCACGGCAGTCCGTACGGACGCGGGAGCGGAACAGGTTACCACGAGTGTTTTTTTCATGTCGGCAGTTCTCCTTTCACTGGTATTTCCCTGTATTGTATTGTACCCTATGAAACGTTCCGGACAAACAGGGAATACTTTCCCGGGAAGGAGGAGCATCATGGAATCGACCATCTACCTGGTCCGTCACGGGCGTCCTGCCCTGCCGGACTATGAAATGCGCTTTCTTGGAAGGACGGACCTGCCCCTCTCTCCTGAAGGTAAAGAGCAGGCCCTGGCCCTGAAACGGGTCTTCGAAGAGATCCGTATCGACAGGGTCTTCCACAGCGGTTTGAAGCGGGCCGCTGAGACGGCCTATATTATCGCCGGAAAGAGGGACATTCCCTTCGCCGTCGTACCCGAATTTCAGGAGATCGCCTTCGGCGAGTGGGAAGTCCGGTCCATGAAAGAGATCATGGAGTCCGACCCCGAAGCCTTCGAGGCCCGGGGGCGGGATTTCGCCCGTTTCCGCCCGCCGGGGGGAGAAAATTTCCTTGACGTCCAAAAGCGGGTCTGGCCCGCCTTCACCGGCCTTTTGGACCGGTGGGAGGGCAATCTTCTCGTCACAGCCCATGCCGGCGTCTTCAAGACGGTCATCTTCACCCTGCTGGACATCCCCTGGCAGAAGCTCTTTTCGCTGCGACAGGACTACTGCGGGGTGCACGTCCTCACCCGGTTCGACGGCCACCTGACGGTGAGGCAGCTGAACTGGATGCCCCGAATGGAAGGAACAGCCACATAAGAGCGAAGGATTCACACCAAAAGGATCTCATCCCTCCCAAAAGGCATGAGATCCTGCAAGAACAGGTTCTCAATATCCCCGAACATTGCCGTCGGAGTGGTTCCCGCCAGCGAACCACTCAAGGGCAAAGGGCAGGTACAGCCGGTCCAGTATCACCTCCGGCCAAGGCAGTCCTCCGGTGAAAGCTTCACGCCCATTGAGCAGGAACAGAAGAATCAAAACGATACTTTTTCTCATCTTCTCCCCCCTCCCTGTTTACCTCACCAGTTCATTTCCGAAAAACGGGAGACTGTATGTTTTTCCGTCTCTCTCAAGGACTATCGATCCTTTCACCTGCTCTCCCGAGAGACTGGCGCTCCACCTTCCGGCTGCGCTGCCGCCGCCCGTCCAGAAAACATTTTCCTGTGTTCCCCTGCAGGTTCCCGAGAGACGGGTGCTATCGGATGATCCTTCAAGGAAAAGTTCCATGCCCAAGGGCTTCATTCCTCCGGGCAGTGCAGGAATATACCTGAGGCTTGCGATTCCCCGGACATTTCCGTCAAACGGAGAAATAGAGAGAGACAGCTCATTGATCCTGGTTCCTTCAGGATAATTCGCCATGGAGAAATTCATCCTCCCTGCGAAGGTTCTTTCCTGTTCCCTTTCCTGTGTGACACCTCCGGTCGTGAAGGAAAGGTTCACATAGCCCAAATCGGGAGTCTGCCGGAAGATACCCGCAACCTCAGCAATGCACTGAAGTGAATCCCCTGTACGAAAATCCCAGAAGAATTCCCCTGCTCCCTGGGGCGGTACAGGACGGGGGAGCGTAACCGTCTCTCTCACAAGCCATCGTCCGTCTTTTCTGAACAACAGCCGCGCCTCGGCACCCGCAAATTCTTCCCGGGGATTTGTATTTCGGACCGTGCAGAAAACCCTGTATCCTCCTCCGGCAATCGCTTCCTCCCGCCAGGATGCCCTGAGGGATGTCATGGAAGCCCTGTAAAGGGTATACACGGCCCGGACGGCATTCTGTATCCCCTGGTCAGGATTGGCCAGAATGGCGTGTATATTCTGCCGGGTTTGTCCCGCGCAGGCCGCTGTGTATTCTGCCGCAGCGGCGGCCTGCGCCCTCCAGAAAAGGGTCCCCAATTCGGATTTCCGGTTTTTCCACAAGGGGTCGTACCCCTGGGGAGGCAGGCCTTTTTGCGCTATATGGCGAAACCGAAACCATTCCCATGCCTGGTATTCCCAGAATCCGTGGCTGCCCGTCGCGATGCCGGGAGCGGTCGCCCCGCCCCACCCATTGAAATACCACGGGTCGAACCAGTCCACTCCGTCTTCGTTTTCTGGGGGGTATTCTTTGAAAAGCATCTCCAGGGCTAAAGAAAAGTCCCCTCCTTCTCCCCATCCCGCCGGCGGGGGACTCTTCATCGAATACAGTTCCGCTGGTCCCGCCTCCCGTTCACCGACCGGCGTTCCCCCCATGAAGGACTGCCATGCATCTTCTTCCGGCATCCCTGCCACATGATAGGGGACGAACATATCGGCGAGGAAATGAGCCGCCCAGGCAGCTTCCCTGGCCTGGGGCTCACCCCTCACCCTTTTGTGCATCATCACGTTGAAAAAATCCGCAACTTTCTTGGGGGCAAGCCCTTTGCCCGTCCGCGGGTTGAAATAATGCCACGAATAGGGTGATGCTCCGTCCACGTCAGGCCCGGGACCCGATTTCCCAAGGGCTGTCACGATGACATAATCATGGTTCAGGAGTTCTGCCGCCGAAGGAAACTTCTGCACAAAAGCAGGATCGGAAGCGGCCAGTTTCATCGCTTCACTGAGAATGTACTGGTGCGTTTCAGCCACTCCCTGAATCGCTCCCCATGGTTCTCCTTTTCCCGGGAAAAGAAGAATACCGGCAAAAACCAGAAAAACAGCCTTTCTTCTGAACGGTAATACTCTCACTTCGTTAAAGCGCCTCCTTCCCCGGGGGAGGGGAATTCCCCCCCGGCCTGCAGCTAACAAACCCGCATCCCCAAAATATTCATATTTATCATACATTTCAGTATAAAAAAACGTGTTATGGGAGTCAATCACCCCGGAACCGCCTGGAACCGCCGCACAAAAAGGGAGGGCCCCGAAAGGCCCTCCCCAAGCCGGATTCTCGAGCCGGAGGCTACTTCCTCATGTAGGTGAAGCTCGGGTCGGGCCGCCCCACGAAGCATGACCGGGTGAAACCGTACTTCTTAATGATGGCGAGGGCCTGGCGGGCCTCGTCTTCCTTGTTCCCGAAACTGAACATCCAGTGATTGCCGTCCACGATCTTCCAGTCGTTGTTGATCTTCTTCACCTCGGCGGTATTGGGGTTGAAAGAAACGCAGTCCTCCCCTGCCAGGGCTCCGGCGGGCGCCGTCCCCGACCTGAGGAGATACTGGAAGGACGGACCCGGCCGCCCCACGAAGCACGACTGGTTCATGCCGTAGTGCTTGATCACCCGCAGAGCCTGCTCGGCCTCGGTCTTTTTGGTCCCGAAGCTGAACATCCAGTGGCTGCCATCGACGATCTTCCAGTCGTTGCTCACGAATTTGACCTGGGCGGTGGCGGGATTGAAGGAAATGCAGTCTTCCTTCAGCGGCTGGGCCGTTCCGGGAACGGAAGCGGTTCCGCAGAGGCTCCTGGGGTCGACGTTGATCACACCGGACATGTTGTTGTCCTCCCGAAGCTCGTCCACGAGCTTCAGAGGGTCGGCAATGGCCCGGAAGGGATGGGGCGCGGCACCGGTGATGTGCCCGGGATCATCCCTGAGGTAGTAGACCGGTATCACCACTGTCTGCTGTCCTCCCGGGGGAATGGCGTTCAGGGGCACGCCGTTTCCCCACCCGTTGCCGTGCTGGTCCATGGCCTGCACCAGGGCCTTGCCCGGAATGGCCGGCGACGCAGCGGTGCCGATGTTGGCCACCGTCACCTGGAAGGTGAAAATGACGTGGTTCGGCTCGCATTTTCCCCATTCCTTCAGCCCGAAGGAACGGATGACCAGGTCCGGTTTTTTGGGAGGTTCCGCCTGGCAGGTGACGCTGAAGTTCGCCCTGTTGGACTCCGCCTCCTGGGGATAGAGGACCTTGATGGACTGCCATCCTGAGTAGGTGGGCAGGGACGGTCCCCCCAGGGTCCAGGTGGTGCTCACGTTTTTCGAGCCGTCCCCGTCGAAGACGATGGTGGAAATGGGCGACAGGGCGCCGTCGCTCCGGAGGAACCTGTACTGGACTCTCAGCGGAGGACGGGTGTTGTTCCTCACTATTATCACCCCGTCAAACTGTATCTTTGCGGGGCATTTTCCGGAAAAACTCTCCGGGATCGCCCGGAGCCGTGCCGTGATCACCGGCTGGGCAAACGCTGCCTCCAGGCCGGACAAAAAGATCAGAACTCCCGCAAGAAGCACCGCCGCCGCAAGGGCCGTTCTGTTTCTCCTCATCGATCTCACAGCCTTTCTTCCTCCCGCCGGAGCACCCCTAACCCGCCCCGGCACAATGGGCCCCTCTCCACTCTCCCACTGCCTCCCCGGTTGAAGAAGTTCTCCTGCTCCTCTTCATCACCTTCTTTGCACGTACTTTGGTCCTCAGGGGAACGGTGAACGGCGAAGAAATCGAAAAGAAAGAACTATGATTCTATTATTTTAATATTTTTTGCAGATTTTACAATCCTGAAGACTCCATGTCTTCCGGGCCTATGGGACCATCTTTCCTGTACCAGGACGCTCTTCGGGGTACCACAAGGAAAACCGCAGTGACCGACTTTCCCTGCGGCACTGCCGGGAGGGAAGGGGAAGCTACCGGAGAGCGGCGAAAAGGCAGAGGGAAAGGATCTCCGACAGCTCGCACACCGCCCCGTAGGAATCTCCGGTGAGTCCCCCCAGGAGGGAGGCCAGCCACCAGGAAAAGAGCAGTGCAGAAAGGGGAACGAGAGGAAGGAGGAGGATGCCGGGCACGCCTCCCGCCGCCGCGGCCAGAAGGACTGCGGCGGCAGTGCCGGTGAAAAGGCAGCCGCTCGTGCAGCCTTTCCGGAACAGGTCTCCCATGCCGCCCGGGCGGGCGGAGGGAAAGAAACGCAGAGCGAAGAGGATGGCCCACCTGCCCAGGACTGGAGCGAGGAAGAGAGCCTGCAGGGCCGCCGTCCTTCCCGTCCCGGCGAGAAGGGAAATTTTCAGCACAAGGGCGGAAGCCACGGCGATTCCTCCGAAGGTGCCGAGCCGGCTGTCCTTCATGATGGCCAGCCGTGATTCCCGGCAGTATCCACCCCCGATGCCGTCGAACGTGTCGGCCAGGCCGTCCAGGTGCAGCCCCCGGGTGAGAAACGCCCAGAGGACCGCCGCGAAGGCAGCCGCCGCCGGGGGAGGCAGGAGAACGGCAAGGCCGGCGTGGCCGGCGGCAAGGAGTGCCCCCAGCAGGGCCCCGACGAGGGGGAACCACCCGGAGGACCTTCCGAGATCCTCCGGGGTGCTCTCAAGGCGGGGGCAGGGCAGGATCGTCAGAAAGCCAAGAGCACGGAAAAAATCCACTTTTCTCTACGCTCCCGGGACGCCCGCTCCGGGTTCGACCGGTCCGGAGACTCCGGCGCTCTCGAAGGTGGCCATTTCTCTGAGCACCTTTGACGCTGCCTCGGCCAGGGACATGGCAAGGGCGGCTCCCGTCCCCTCACCGAGCCGCATGCCCAGGTCGAGCAGCGGTTCCGCCTCGAGGAAGCGAAGAAGGTGTTCGTGGCCAATTTCCACCGACTTGTGGGAACAGATCATGTAATCCCTGCAGGCAGGGCATACCAGGACGGCAATCACCGCTGCCGCCGTGGAGATGAAGCCGTCCACCGCCACGGGGATGCCCAGGGACGCCGCACCGATGACAGCGCCGGCGATGCCCCCGATCTCGAACCCGCCCACTTTTGACAGGATGCCGATGCCGTCCCGGGGATCCGGCGAATGGAGGGCCAGGGCTCCCTCGATGACGGCGATCTTTCTTTTGAGCCCCTCGTCGGTGAGACCTGCTCCCCGGCCTGTGGCCAGGGGAACGGGAACGCCGGTGACGGCGCAGGCGATGGCCGTGGACGGTGTGGTGTTTCCGATGCCCATCTCACCGGTGCCGAGGATGTCCATGCCCTTCGCCGCTTCCTCCTCCACTGCGGCGATGCCTTCTTCCAGGGAACGGACTGCCTGCTCCGCGGTCATGGCCGGACCGCGGAAGAGGTTCGCCGTTCCCCTGGCAATCTTCCGAACCTGGAGTCCTTCCCTGGGCTCGAAGTCGTGGGCCACCCCCATGTCCACCAGGACGACCCTGGCACCCACGTGACGGGCCAGGACGTTCACTCCCCCGCCGCCTCCCAGAAAGTTGAGCACCTGCTGGACGGTAACCTCCCGGGGGTAGAGGGCGACTCCCTCGTCCACCACCCCGTGATCCCCCGCCATAGTGAGGATGACCTTGTGCCGTATCACGGGACGGGCTGTGCGCTGTATTCCGGCGAGCTGGACCGAAAGGTCCTCGAGCTTCCCGAGGCTCCCCTTCGGCTTGGTGAGGGAGTCCTGCCGCCGTCTCGCCTCCTCCATGGAAGAGGTGCAGAGCGGGCGAACCCGGGCGATTGCCTGTTCTAGTGTCGTCATGATGCCTCCTGGTTTTCCCGATGTCGGGCTGGATGAACGGTCTCCGCGGACCGTCTATGACTGTGGCGCTATTTCAGTTTCAGGGACAGGCCGGCCACAACGAGCCAGGCTTCCCCGGCGGAGCGGGCCGCCTCCTGGTTGGCCAGCCCCAGGAGATCCCGGTACAGCCGGCCCAGAGGGGTGGGGGGAATCACCCCCAGGCCCGTTTCGCTGGAGACGGCCACCACGTCGGCAGCAGAGGCCGATGCGGCCCGGCAGAACGCCCGCACCCTCCTGAGAATCGCCTCCTCTTGCCCTCCCTGTTGTTCCGGCAGGAAAAAGAGAAGGTTCGAAACCCAGAGGCCGAGGCAGTCCACCAGGGCCACGGAACCGCTTTCCAGATTCAGAAGGGCCTCTTCCAGGGCCAGGGGCTCCTCCACGGTCCTCCACGCGGAAGGGCGCCGCTTTCTGTGCCGGTCGATCCGGTCCGCCATCTCCGGATCTTCGGGCCTGGATTCGCAGGTGGCGATGTAGACCACTTTTTTCCCCGCGCGCTCGGCCTCGCGGACCAGGTTCTCGGCGAATTCGCTCTTGCCGCTCCTGCTTCCGCCGAGGACAAGAGTCAGCCTGCCCATCAGGACGCCTCCTTCCGGTATGCAGCCAGGCATTCCACGAGCCGCCGGTTCTCCTCCCCGCTCTTCACGCCCACCCGGACGTATCCGGAAAGGCCGAAGGAGGAGCAGTCCCTCGCGAGAATGCGCCGTTCCCACAGAAAGTCCCGGAGCCGCCCGGTATTCCCGGCCCGGAAGAGAAGAAAATTGCCCGAGGACGGAAGAGGGGGGAAACCGGCCTCTGCAAGGTCCCGGGCCAGATCTGCGGCAAGCTTCCGGAGACCGGCCCACTGGGCCTCATAGTACCCCCGGGCGCGCAGGGCCGCAAGACCGGCGGCCTGGGCGCATGCGTTCACGCTCCAGGGAGGCTGAATGGATGCGAGATACCCCACAAGCCGGGGATCTCCCAGGATATAGCCCAGGCGAAGCCCCGTCAGGCCGTAGTCCTTGGTCATGGACCGGAGAAGAAGAAGGCCGGGCCCCATAAGCGGCAATGCCGACGATCCCGGGGGGGCGAAGTTCACGTAGGCCTCGTCGAGGACAAGCAGGGTGCCCGTCCCGTTGCAGGCGGAGAGCATGCGGAGAAGCTCCTCTTTCGAGGGGAGGATTCCCGTGGGATTGTTGGGGGAACACACCCAGGCAAGGGAGGGGCGTGCCGTCCTGACATGGTCTTCCAAATCAGCCAGGGGAAAGGCGAACTCTTCCTCCTCCCGCGCCGGAACTTCCAGGATGCCGGCCCCGGCCAGTTCGGAGGCTGAACGGTATTCCCCGAAGGTGGGGGAAGCGATAAGGGCTGTCTTTCCCCTGTCGGCAAAGGCGAAGGCACAGAGGAAGATGGCCTGGGCGAGGCCGTTGGTCACCAGGACGGATTCGGGCGCCACGCCGTGAAGTTCCGCAAGGGCGGCGCGGAGTTCCCCGGAGGCGGAATCGGGGTACCGGGTGAGAGCGGCGCCGGAGACGGCTTCGGCTATTTCCGGGCAGGGAGGGAAGGGATTGGTGGAGACGCTGAAGTCAAGGACCTCCCCAGGGGTAACACCCTCCTTCCGAAGCCGGGCATAGTCGAGGCCTCCGTGCCGGGCGGGCCGCCCGGTGAGAATCTCCGGCCTAACGAAACAGTCCATGAAGGCCACCGAGCACCGCCGCTGCGGCAATCACAAGCCCCGAGGCGATGCGGACCACCCGGAGGGCTCTCCGGAGGACATCCTCGTCCAGCGGTCCGGTTCCGCCGGGAAGGACATAGACGCCCCGCTTCTCCAGGGTCACCCCCAGCAGTCCGGCCATGACGGACATGGTCCACCCGGCGTTGGGGCTGGAGGTGAAGAGACGGTCCCGTTTCAGGGCCTCAATCCCGGAGAGGACATCCTCACCGGCGATGGCCCCTGCCGCCAGCAGGAGGAAGGCGGAGACCCGGGCGGGAATCCAGTTGAGCACGTCGTCGCACCTGGCGGCGAACTTTCCGCCCCATTCCATGTCGCCGCCCCGGTAGCCGATCATGGAGTCGCAGGTGTTGCAGAACCGGTAGAAAAATGCGCCCGGCAGCCCGAAAACGCCGAAGAAGAAGAGGGGGGACGCCAGGCTGTCGGTGAGGTTCTCCGCCAGGGATTCCACTGCCGCCCCCGTCACTTCCTCCCTGGAGAGGTCTTCGGTCTCCCTGCTCACCAGGTCCCGGGAGAGCTTTCTCCGGGCCCCGGGAAGGTCGTTCCGTTCAAGGGAGTCGAGGACCCCTTTCCCCGCCTCGAGAAGGCCCGAAAGGGAAAAGGTGGTCTTGAGCAGCGGCACCGCGAGGATGGCGAAGAGAAAATCGGGGAACATGCCGAGAATTCTGGCCGGCCACGAAAAGAGAAAGCCGCCGGAGAGCACCAGGGCACCGCCGAAATAGAGCAGGGCCCGCTCCCTCCCCGAGGGACGGTACTTCCAGAAGGCGGAGATGTATTTCCCCATGTAGACCACGGGATGGTATTTTGACGGGGGCTCGCCGATGAGGAGATCCCACACCGTCGCCCCCAGGAGGATGAAAACGAGCATCATGGGCTTTTCTTCCTTTCTTCCGTTCTCGGCCCGCCGGGGACGAGGGAGTGCACTTTTCCCTCCCACCCCGGGGAAAGCCGCCGGGCCGCCGTTTCCAGAATGTCACCCTCCCGGCCCGCTGCCCCGGAGGGAAGCAGGATGCCGTAGAGAGTGCCGCTGTGGGCCACGCAGACCCCGTGCCCTTCCAGCAGGGAGCAGAGGGCGAAGCATTCGTCGAGGCGGGGCTTATCCAGAAGCCGGGCTGCCGCCCGGGCACTCATGGACGCTCCCCTTCCCAGGGTCTCCGGGTCGCCCTGCTCCACCCCCCGGAGGACCAGGGAGAAGGCCTCCCGGTGAAGGGCCGCAAGGGACGAAAGGACAGGGCGGCTGTCCCTGCTGTTGAATTCCTCGGTGTCCACGGTTCCCCCCCAGTCGAGCACGAGCACCGTCAGAGGCGGAGGGGGCCCGAGAAATCTCATGATCCTCCCCTCCCGATGGTCGAGGAGAGCCAGCCCCGGCCAGGCGATGCTGTCGGTGGGCTCCACCGAAAGGGCGATGGAGGAAGCCTCTTCCGGCGGCAGGGAAATTCCCGCAAGGGTGGCCGCGCAGGCGAGGGCCGAAAGAATATCGGCGGTGCTGCTGGCGTACCCCTTGCCTTCGGGAAGGGCCTCCAGCCGTTCCACCACGAGGTTCCGTCCTGCAAGGGGCCGTCGCTCAAGGAAGTTTTCCAGGGCTCTCCGGGTCTTGCTCATCTCCCCGGGAAGGGAGAGTCCTTCTCCGGGGCGGGCGGTGACCCGGATCCTGGCGTACCTGTCTATGGGGCAGGACACGAGGCAGGGGACGCCGTCAAGGGTGCCCTGGAAAAGCTCCCCGCAGGTTCCCGGGCAGGCGGCGGCGACGGTGCTCATAGGCCGATGATCCGCTCCAGCGCCTTCATGTCGAGGGCGGCCTCCACCTCGTCGGCGAGGCGGTCGAAGGCCTGCTCCCGGACTTCCCTGAAGGGAAGGGCTTTCCCGGTTCCCTGCCGGCCCAGAGAGCGGAGCCACTCCTCCCGGAACTCCCCGCTGTCGAAGATGCCGTGGAGGTAGGTCCCCCAGATCCGTCCCCCCGCGCTCACGGCTCCGTCGGTCCTTCCGCCCCCAAGGGACAGGAGCGGTCTGGCTCCCCGGGGGAGAACCGTCCTTCCCATGTGGATCTCGTACCCTTCCACGGGAAGAGGCCGGGAACCCGGGAACCCCTCCCCGGGAACGGTGGCGCCCGTTACTCTGGTGGTCTCCTTGGAGGCTTCGAAAAGAGTTTCGCCGGGAAGAAAGCCGAGCCCCTCCTCGCCGCCCCTGGCCCCTTCCACGCCCAGGGGGTCGGAGATCCGGCGGCCCAGCATCTGGTAGCCCCCGCAGATGCCCGCGAGAGATGCCCCCGACAGGGCAAGGGCCGCCAGGAGTCCGTCGAAGCCCGACCGGCGGAGCCATGCGAGGTCCTCCAGGGTGGTCTTGCTTCCGGGGAGGATGACGGCATGGGGCTTTCCCAGGTCTTCGGGCCTGTCCACGAAGCGGAGGGAAACTCCTTCCTCGAGGGCGAGGGGGTCGAAGTCGTCGTAGTTGGAAATGCGGGGAAACTTGACCACGGCGATGTCCACTCCCCCGGGAGCGCCGGAGGAGCGGTTCTCCTCGAGGTAGACCGAATCCTCCTGGGCCACGGCGAGATTTTTCAGCCAGGGAATCACCCCCAGGACGGGCCGTCCGCCCGTCAGGCCGGAGAGCATTTCGAGCCCCGGCTCGAGGAGTTTCACGTCCCCCCGGAACTTGTTGATGAGGAAGCCCTTCACCAGGGCCCTTTCCTCGTCGTCGAGGAGGGCCAGGGTTCCAGTGAGGGAGGCGAAGACGCCGCCCCTGTCGATGTCGCCGGCGAGGAGCACCGGGCAGCCGAAGGTGCGGGCGACCCGCATATTCACGATCTCGCTCTTCTTGAGATTTATCTCCGCCGGACTGCCGGCCCCTTCCACGAGAAGGAGGTCGTTCTCTCCGGCGAGCTTTTCGAAGGAAGCGGCCACCGACGCCCACAGGGTCTCCCTGCAGGCGTAATAATCCCCGGCCGAGAGGGTCTTCCACGGCCGTCCCATCAGGATCACCTGGGAGCGGGAGTGCCCTTCCGGCTTCAGGAGGACGGGGTTCATCTCCACCTCGGGCTCCCGCCCGGCAGCGGAGGCCTGCACAGCCTGGGCACGTCCCATTTCCTCCCCCCCGGGCGTGACGAAGGAATTCAGAGCCATGTTCTGGGCCTTGAAGGGGGCCACCCGAAGACCCCTGCGGGCGAAAATGCGGCACAGGGCCGCCGTGAGGACGCTTTTCCCCACGGATGAGGATGTTCCCTGGATCATCAATGTCCGGGCGCGGATAGGCCATTCCCCCGATCGTGTCTATTCTGGACGGGTTCAATGCTACCCACGGAGCCCCTTTTTTGCAAGCGGAGAAAAGAGCCTGAATATCCCGACAGAAAAAGGACGCCCCGCTCCTCCGTCGGGAAGAGCGGGGCGCCGTTTCGTTTTTTCCCTGAACACTGCAAGCAGGGGGAAGGGCCCCCTCCGGTCGCTGCCCCGTATCAGTGCAGGCCGCTAATGCTCATACTTGAAGGAGACTTTCACCTTCGCCCGGTAGGCCTTGATCATGCCGTTCTCCATGTGCATATCCAGCGCGGTCACCTCTGCCACCCGGAGATCCCTCAGGGACTCGGAAGCCCTCTCCACCGCTGCCGCCGCGGCCTTCTCCCAGGACTCGGTGCTGGTTCCGACGAGCTCGATAATCTTGTAGACGCTTTCCATTCCGTCGCCTCCTTTTTCCGGCTCCCCGGGAAAAATGGTCCTTCCCGGCCTCTCTACCATCCCCGGAGGTTCGGGGATCCGCCTGCCTGCCGGGCGACGGCCCGGCAAATATGACAGAATTATTATACATTATAGCAGAGTGTGAAAACAGGTTTT
The DNA here is from genome assembly GCF_004366815.1 of Aminivibrio pyruvatiphilus. NCBI lineage: Bacteria > Thermotogati > Synergistota > Synergistia > Synergistales > Aminobacteriaceae > Aminivibrio > Aminivibrio pyruvatiphilus. The sequence continues at coordinate 165,726 of NZ_SORI01000002.1, forward strand.
CCCGAAGCCCCCCGTTGCCCCTATAATGAAGAAAAACCACGGGGGAGTCTGCCATGGAGTATCAGGGATATGTTCACGTGTACACGGGAAACGGGAAGGGGAAGACCACCGCGGCCCTGGGACTGCTCCTCAGGGCTTCCGGGGCGGGCATGACGGTTTTTCTCGGCCAGTTCCTCAAACGGGGAGAATACAGCGAGCACTCCGCCCTTGCCCTTCTTCCCGGAGTGACTGTTGAAGCCTTCGGCGGGGAACGCAGGGTGGGGGCACCGCTGACGGAACAGGATTCCGCCCACGCCCGCGGCGGACTGGAGTGCCTCCGGGACGCGGTCTCGTCCGGAAAATGGGACCTGGTCATTGCCGACGAGATCTTCGTGGCCGTTCATCTGGGCCTCCTCGCCGAAACTGACGTGCTGGAGCTTCTGGAGGTGCGCCGCCCCTCCACGGAACTTGTGCTCACGGGGCGGTACGCCTTTCCGGAGATTCTGCGGAGGGCCGACCTGGTCACCGAAATGAAGGAGATGCGGCACTACTTTTCCCGGGGCGTCCCCGCCCGGAAGGGGATAGAAAAGTGAGCTGCCCGAGGATCATTCTTGCCGGGACAAACAGCGGCTCAGGCAAGACCACCGTCACCATGGGGATCGCAGCCGCCCTCTCCGCACGGGGACTGGCGGTGCAGCCCTTCAAGGCCGGACCTGACTATATCGACCCCGGATTCCATTCAGCCGCGGCGGGGCGCCCCTGCAGGAACCTCGACACCATGCTCCTGCCCAGAGGGAGCATCCTGGAGCTCTTTTCCCGGAGCACCGCCGGGGCCGATATTGCCGTCATCGAGGGCGTGATGGGCCTTTTCGACGGGGCGGGCGCCCTGGACGAACGGGGAAGCACCGCCCACCTGGCGAAGATCCTCGCCGCTCCGGTGGTGCTCGTGGTGAACGGAAAAGCCATGGCGCGAAGCGCCGCCGCCCTGGTGGCGGGATTCGCCCGGTTCGACCGGAGAGTGGCTGTGAAGGCCGTGATCTTCAACAACCTGGGCAGCGAGGGGCATTACCGCATCCTCAGGGAAGCGGTGGAGACGGAAACGGGCATCCCCGTCCTCGGCTACCTTCCCAGGAGCGAATCCATCGCCCTCCCCGAGCGGCACCTCGGGCTCACACCGGCGGCGGAGCACGGCGCCATAGGCGAGCTGACGGAAAGGGTCCGCAGGCTGACCGGGGAGCATATCGACGTTGACCGCCTGGTCTCCCTTGCCGGTGCGGCGCCGGACCTCCCGGCCTTCAGGCCCTCCCTCTTCTCCTCACCCCCGGCGGCTGAGGCGCGGATCGCCGTGGCCCTGGACGAGGCCTTTCACTTTTACTACCATGACAACCTGGACATCCTGGAGCACCTCGGCGCAGAGCTCCTTCCCTTCAGCCCCCTGCGGGACAGGGATCTCCCGGCGGGGACGGAGGGCATCTATATCGGCGGAGGCTTTCCCGAGGAGTTCGCCGGCCCGCTGGCCGGAAACGCCCCCATCCGGGAAGCGATACGATCCGCCGCTGAAGGAGGGCTCCCCGTCCTGGCCGAGTGCGGCGGGCTGATGTACCTTGCGGAGCGGCTCGAGGACCGGCAGGGGGCGGTCCACCCCATGGCAGGGGTGTTCCCCGGCGTCACGAGGATGGGAAAACGGCTCCAGGCCCTGGGCTACTGCACCGGCAGGCTGGAGCGGTCCGTCCTTCCGGGAGCGAAGGGCGCGGCGCTGAAGGGGCATCTCTTCCACTGGTCCCTGTACGACAGCGAGGGCAGCGATCATCTTCTCTCCCTGCGCCTCGAGAAAAACGGGAAGGTCTTCCGGGACGGCCCGGCGGTGAAGAACGCTTTCGCCTCCTACCTCCACCTCCACTTTGGAACGAACCCGGCCCCGGCGAAGCGGTTCCTCAGGACCGCCGCCGGGAGAGCGGGAAGAAAATAACAAAAACCCCCGGATGGAAAAATCCGGGGGCTTCGCTGTCTTCGCTAATCGAGGAAATCCTTGAGCTTCTTGCTCCTGCTGGGGTGGCGGAGTTTCCTGAGGGCCTTGGCCTCGATCTGCCGGATGCGTTCCCTGGTGACGCCGAACCGCTTTCCCACTTCCTCGAGGGTGTAGGACCGGCCGTCCTCGAGGCCGAAGCGGAAGTGGAGCACCTCCCGCTCCCGCTCGGAGAGGGCGTCCAGCATCTCCTCGATCTGCTCGTGGAGCAGGTGCCCGGCGGCGGCCTCCTCGGGGCTGGGAAGATCCCTGTCCTCGATGAAGTCGCCGAGCTGACTGTCCTCCTCCTCGCCTATGGGAGTTTCGAGGGAGACGGGCAGCTGGGCGATGCGGCGGATCTCCTCCACCTTGGACGGCTCGATCTCCATTTCACCGGCAATCTCCTCGTCGGTGGGCTCCCGGCCCAGGCGCTGGACCAGCTGCCGGGAGATGCGGACCATCTTGTTGATGGTCTCCACCATGTGCACCGGAACACGGATCGTCCGGGCCTGGTCGGCGATGGCCCTGGTGATGGCCTGCCGGATCCACCAGGTGGCGTAGGTGCTGAACTTGAACCCCTTCCGGTAGTCGAACTTCTCCACCGCGCGGATGAGGCCCAGGTTTCCTTCCTGGATGAGGTCGAGGAAGAGCATCCCCCGGCCGATGTACTTCTTGGCGATGCTCACCACGAGACGGAGGTTGGCGTCCACGATCTTCTTCTTCGCCGTCTCGTCGCCGGCCTCCACGCGCTTGGCCAGAGCGACCTCCTCCGCCGCGTCGAGAAGGGGAACCTTCCCGATCTCCCGGAGGTACATGCGCACGGGGTCGGTAAGGGGTATGTCGTCGAGCTTCCCTATCTCCATGTCGATGGTCGGCTGGGCGAGCATGTCCTCGTCCACCGCGACGGCAACAGGTACCGCGACGGCCGCGGCCTCCTTCTCCTCGTTCACCATTTCGATTCCCATGTCCTGGAGCTCGGTCACCACGTTGTCGAGAATCTCTTCGCTCCAGTTTTCGACGGGGAGGTGCCGCTCGATATCCTTCTGGGTGAGGAAGCCCTTGCCCTGGCCTTCGGAGATGAGCTCCCGGACCTTGCCCAGGTACTCGGCCATGTCTTCCCGCGACAGCTCTTCCTTCTTGACGACCTTCTCGTCCAGGATATCTTCCTTCTCCGCCAGAATATCCTTCTCGTTCAGAATGTCATTCTCCATCGAGCAACCAATCCCCTTTTCACTACGGCAAGAACGGTCCTGACTTCCCTTCCGGGAATCGGGGCCGTTTCAAAGTTCTCCTCCGCCTATTTTTTGAACGGACAAATATTATACCATACTTCAGTCAGCGGCAAGATCAAGGGTGAGGAACGGCGGAAAGGAGACTTCCGGCGAGGGCCCCACCCATTTCCTGGTTTCCTCGAACTCCATCTCGTAGAGCAGGCGGCTGATCTCAAGGTCCACAGGGTTGTCGGTCTCGTAGGGAATGAAGAACCTCCGGTATCCGAACTTTTCGGCGAAGAAGGGCATGTTCGCCTGGGAGGAGACGCTCTTCTCCAGGACGACGCCGAGCCTGTCCAGGAAGTCGTCCTCGCTGAAGAAGGGGTTGCCGCTGACCAGGATGATGGCCTTGAAGCTCTCGAGGATGATGTCCCTGTCCCAGAGAGTACAGAAGGAGACTCCTCCCTCGATGTCCCCCTGGCTTTCGAGGAGGGATCCCACGGCCTCCTCCATGGGGGCCGAGTAGCCGAAGAGCATGGTGAAGCCGAAATCGATCCGGCGCTGCTTGCCGGGAATGAACATGCTGTCCCGGAGCAGGGTTCCGGCATAGCCGCTCTGAAGGCTCGTGAGGCAGAAGAACTCGCTGCTCAGGCGCATTGACAGTGCGGCGATCCTGGAAAGGCGGCCGCTGTGGTGCGAATTTACGGACACGGGCTCATAGTCCACCCCGAGAGGAAACCACGGGGCAATCTGCATGTCCACATTGGAATCCCAGTAGGGAAGGGATGTCATCCGGCTGAAACCTTCTTCTCCTTTTTCCTGCCGAGAAGTCCGCAGACATGGTCCACCAGCTCGGGAATCTCGGGCTTCGTGATCTGGGACTCGGCGCCGACGCTCGCCGCCTTGACCTTGATATCCTTGGCCATGATGGAGGAAAAGACGATGATGGGGATAGTCCGGAACTCCGCATGCTCCTTCACCCTCCGCGTGAGGGCCAGTCCGTCCAGCCGGGGCATCTCCACGTCGGTGATGAGAAGGTCGTAGGTCTCGCCCGGAGTGGAGAGCCTGTCCCATGCCTCCCTGCCGTCGACGGTGAGGACCACGTTATGGAAGCCTCCCTGGCCGAGCACGTCCGCAATCTGCTTCCGGATGAGGGGCGAGTCCTCGGCTACGAGAATCCTGTAGTCGTCGAGGTTTCCCAGGGGGGCTGTCATGGCCTTCGTCCTGACCGGGTCGATGGTGTACCGCTCCGACAGGGTGGGGTTCACCTTCTGGACGATGGCCTCGTAGTCGAGCAGCAGCACGTTCCGGCTGTCCCTCTTGATGACGTAGAGGACGTACTCGCCGAGGAAGGTGCCCGTGAGGGTGGAGTCCAGCTCCTCGGAGTTGATGCGGTAAATCCGCTCCACAGCGTCCACCACGAAACCGAGCTTGACCTCGTTGAACTCGGCGATGATCACCTTGCTGTGCTCGAGGTCGATTTTTCCGGGAATGCCGAGGTGCACCCTCAGGTCAAGCAGGGGAAGGACCTCTCCCCTCACCGAGGTAATGCCGATCATGGACGGGTGGGACTCGGGGATGGTTCGGCAGCCGGGCCACCGGAGGATTTCACGGGTTTTGTCCACGTTGATGGCGAAGGTCTGGTCCCCCAGGAAAAAGACCACCACCTGCCATTCGTTGGTTCCCACTTCAGTTATAACTTTTTTGACTTCCTGCATTGGATCTCCCTCCTCCGGTCTTCCGTATGGTTCACCTGAAGCTACTATAGCCGAAGGACTGACCTCCCACAAGCCCCGGGCCATCCCTTTCTGATATACTTCTGAAAAGAAAAGGGGAAGGGAGATGCGACATGGCCGACAACACCGAAGCACTGCGCTCCGGCCCCATGGGGGCCCTGCTCTTCCGCCTGTCCCTCCCGGCGGCCCTCGGCATGGCCGTCCAGGCATCCTACAGCCTTGTGGACGCCTTCTTCGTGGGGCAGGGAGTGGGCCCGGCCGGAATCACCGCCGTCTCCATGACCTTCCCCCTCCAGATGATCATCATGGCGGTGGCCCAGGCAGGGGGTGTCGGCGGCGCCTCGGTCATCTCCAGGAGCCTCGGGGCGGGCAGGCGGAAACGGGCGGAAAAGACGGCGGGGACCGTCTTCTTCGCCACCTGGGCCGCGGGCCTGCTTCTCTCCGTTCTGTGGATTCTCCTGGCTCCCTTCCTCCTCAGGCTCATAGGAACCAGCGGGGACATCCTTCCCCTGGCGGAGGAGTACGCCGCTGTGCTCTTCCTCGGAGCCCCCTTCTTCGCTTTTTCCATCACCGCCAACAACTTCGTCCGGGCGGAGGGGAACGCCTCCTTCGCCATGATGACCATGATCATTTCCGCAGGGATCAATACCCTCCTCGACCCCCTGTTCATTCTGGGGTTCGGGTGGGGGGTGCGGGGAGCCGCCTGGGCCACGGTCATCTCCCAGGGAGCGACCGCCCTCTGGCTGGGGTGGTATTACCTGGCAGGACGGAGCCTGGTGGCCTTCCGCTGGAAACACTTCCGTTTCCGGGCCTCCATCCTCGCCGAATGCATTTCCGTGGGAGCGGCCGCCTTCGCACGGCAGGGAGCGGCCAGCCTCTCCCTGCTGGCGGTGAACCTGGCCCTGGTCTCCACGGGGGGCGACGACGCCGTGGCGGCCTACGGCATCGTGAACCGGGTGCTTCTCTTTGCCGTCATGCCCGTCTTCGGCATTGTCCAGGGGCTTCTTCCCGTGGTGGGGTTCAACTACGGGGCAAAACAGCACTGCCGGGTGGTGTCGGCCCTCCGCATTTCCATAGGGGCTTCCACGGTCCTCTGCGCCGCGGGGGCCGTGCTGTTCCTCACCGTTCCGGAAGAGATCACGGGGCTGTTCACATCTTCCCCCGCGGTCACGGCCCTCGGCACCGACGCAGCCCGGATGCTCGCCCTCGGAATGCCCCTCACGGGCTTCCAGATCATGGCGTCGGGTCTTTTCCAGGCCATCGGCAAGGCCCGCCCCTCCTTCGCCCTCTCCCTGCTCCGCCAGGTCATTTTTCTCATCCCCCTGGTGACGGTCCTCGCACCCGTCTTCGGCACGGCGGGGGTGTGGGCTTCCTTTCCCGCGGCGGACCTCTCCGCCGGCCTGGTGACATGGCTTCTGTACCGGAAAGAAATGCGCCGCCTCCGGCAAAGCTGCGGAAGCGGCGCTGAAGATTCCCCTGCGGAGACTGGAGAACGCTAGAACATCAGGACCGCCGTGAGAAGGTGGGCGTGGGAGAGAGGGTATTTTGAAACGTGCCCCGAGAAGGCTCCCCCGATACGCCGGGCATGGTCCGGGAAGTCCTTCCTTCCGGCCGGACCGGCGAGACGGATGAAGTTCGCCATGGCCACGGCGTTTCCGGAGGGTATGGCCCCGTCGTAGGCTTCCTTCCTGCGGAGGAAGAGATTTGCGTCCTGCCCCCCGTGGGGAAAGAATCCTCCCCTCTTCCCGTCGGCAAATTCCTCCAGGAGGATGTCCATGAGTTTCGCCGCGGAAAGGACGTATTCCTTCTTTCCGGTGACAGCGCCGAGCTCCGTCAGGCCCCAGGCGAGAAAGGCGTAATCGTCAAGAAATCCGGGAATGGCGGCGTCCCTGTCCCGGTACCTGTGGAGCAGCCTGCCGGTCTTCTCCCGAAGCTTGAGTTCGATGAACCGGGCCGCCTTTTCCGCCGCCGTCACCCAGTCCTTCCGCCCGAACACGCTCCCCGCCAGGGAGAGTCCGGCGATCATGAGACCGTTCCAGTCGGTGAGGATCTTGTCGTCCAGCAGGGGCGCGGGGCGTTTCCTGCGTTCGGCGAGCAGCTTTTCCCTGCAGGAGGCAAGCAGCCCGCCGAGCTCCTCCGGCTCCAGGGAGAACCGCGCCGCCGCCTCGGCGGGAGGAACGGCCATGTAGAGCACGTTGTCCCCCAGGATGCGTCCCGTAACCTCGTTTTTGAAGTTGCCCCCCCGGAGAACGCCGTAGGAGTGCAGGAAAACTCCTGCCTCCTCCCGGGAGAGAGTGTTCCGGATCTGCTCCTCCGTCCAGAGGTAGTATTTCCCCTCCTCTCCCTCGCTGTCGGCGTCGAAGGCGGAATAGAATCCCCCCTCCGGGGAGGTCATTTCCCGGAGCACAAACCCGGCAAGGTCTTCGGCGAACGCTTCGAAAAGAGGGTCCGGCTTCTCCCTGTGGAATTCCGACACGGTATGGAGAAGCAGCGCCTGGTCGTAGAGCATTTTCTCGAAGTGGGGCAGAACCCACCGGCGGTCCGTGGCGTACCGGGCAATGCCTCCCCCCAGGTGATCGTGTATGCCCCCTGCCCAGATGCGGGACAGGGTATTCTTTGCCATGGAAAAGGCCGACCCTTCTCCGAAGCGCTTCCAGTAGTGAAACAGGAAGAGAAGCCACGACGGCATGGGGAATTTCGGCTCCTTCGAGAAACCGCCCCACTGGGGGTCGTATCCCCGGGACAGCTCGTCGAAGGCGGCCTTCGCCTGGGCCTGTCCCGGGAGGGGGCCCGCCGCGGGAAGGGCCTCTTTCAGCAGGGTCTCCCGGATGCTTCCGGCGGACTGCATCACCTGCTCTCTCCGGGTCTTCCAGAGCCACTTCACCCTGGGGACCATGTCCACCATGCCGGGCCTGCCCGCCGTCCCCCTCTTGGGCAGGTAGGTGGCGGCGAAGAAGGGCAGCCCTTCCGGGGTGAGAAAGACGTTCAGGGGCCATCCCCCGCTGCCGTTCATCATCTGGCAGACCGCCATGAAGTTCCCGTCGATGTCGGGACGCTCTTCCCGGTCCACCTTCACCGGAACGCAGGCGTCGTTCAGGAGGTTCGCCACCTCGCCGTCGCTGAAGGATTCCCGCTCCATCACGTGGCACCAGTGGCAGGTGGCGTAGCCTATGGAGACGAAGAGGGGCTTGTCCTCCTCCCTGGCCTTCCGGAAGGCATCGTCGCCCCAGGGGTGCCAGTTCACCGGATTGTCGGCGTGCTGCAGCAGGTAGGGGGATTTCTCCCCGGCGAGCAGGTTTCTGCGCCCTGTCATGACGCTGCCCCGTTCCACAGGGGGAGCAGTTCCTCGATGGCGTCCATCACTTTCCACGCTCCCGCCCCGACAAGGCCCTCCGGGGGAAAATTCCCGCTTGTGAGCCCAACGGACCGGATCCCTGCCGCAGCCGCAGCCGTCATGTCGTCCGCCGTATCTCCCACGAAGAGGGTGTCATCCTTCCCGAACCCCAGTTCGGCCATACCCTTCAGGATCATGTCCGGGGCAGGCTTGGCGTTCTCCACATCACCCATGCCCACTACGGATCGGAAATATCCGGAGAGCCCGGTGGCCTTCAGCGGATTGACCGGCGACTGCCGGTTGGAGGCTATTCCGAGGGCCACTCCCTTCTCCGTGAGAGCCTCGAGAACCGATACTGTTCCGGGGAAGGGGAAAATACCCGCAAACTCCTGCTCAAGAAAAAGGGCCCTGAACTCGGTGAGCCACTCCTCGTCAAAACGGTTCCATATCTTCATCCAGGATTCACGGATGGGAAGCCCGATAACGGACAGCACCTGCTCCCGGGTCACCGGAGGAAGCCCCTGCCGCTCCGCCACCATGTTCATGGTGTCCCTGATGGCGTAGCTGCTGTCCACGAGGGTCATGTCGAAGTCAAAAATCACGCATCGAAACACTCCATACCACCTCTTTCTCACTTCTCTTTAATGGTACCCTGCGGCCGGAAAAAAGAAAAGGACCGCCCCGGAGGACGGCCCCCTGAAACTTCTGAAATCACTGCCCCTCCAGCACCTTCAGGTTTTCCGCCAGCACCCTCTCCGGGAGAAGGTCCTCCAGGGCCTTCCGGTAGTGCTTCATTTCCACGCCGGGGATGAGCCCCTCCTTTGCCGCCCTCGACAGCAGGGCCACGTTCTGCATCCTCACGTCGGGAAGGTCCCTCTTTTCCGCTAAATGCCGGACGTTCAGCCGGCGGCAGGCCTCCTCCACGTCTCCGACGGTGACGGCGTCGGCCTTCCCGAGACGGACGTCCAGGGGCTGCCAAAGGGTGTCGAAATAGAGCAGAACCCCTCCGGAGGCTGCATAGGCCTCCACTGCACGCAGGGCCTCGGTGCGCTCCAGGGCGAGGACCAGGGACGCGGAGCCCTTTCTCACCAGCGGGGTGGACACCTCCCCGCCGATCCTGATGAAGGATTCCACCATACCGCCCCGCTGGGCAAGGCCGTGGGTGTCCACGCCGCAGACGGAAAGGCCCGCATGATCGGCGGCGCGAATGACCGCCTCGCTCAGGAGCCCGATCCCCTGGCCTCCCACGCCGGACATGTAGATATCGAACCGCTTCATGCCTTCTCCCCTCCCCTGTTCTCCTTCCTGAGACCTATGGCTTTCACCGGACAGGTCTGGATGCAGGATCCGTCGCCGATGCACAGTTCCCGGCTCACGGTCACCGTTCCGTCCTCATCCCGCTGGAACGACGGGCACCCGAAGGACTCCACGCACACGTGGAGCCGGTCGCACGTCTCCTGGTTCACTTCCACCGACTTCCGCACGTAGTCCGGACTCCGCTGCTGCTCCCGGGTGTATTTCAGCATGCAGGGGTGCCGGGCGATCACCACGGAAAACCCTTCCTCGGCCATGGCTTCCTTCACCATCTCGATAAGCTTGCCCTGGCTGTAGGCGTCCACCTCCCGGATGCTCTTCACCCCGAGCCCCTCGAGGACCCCCCGGACGGGAATGGTCTCCGACGGGCCGTTGGCGTTCCGCCCCGCGCCGGGGTGGTCCTGGTGGCCCGTCATTGCGGTGGTGCCGTTTTCCATGACGATGAGGGTCAGGTTGTGGTTGTTGAACACGGCATTCACCACTCCCGGAAGGCCCGCGTGGAAGAAGGTGGAGTCACCGATGAAGCTGACCACCTTCCGCGACCTGTTGAACAGGGAGAGCCCCGCCCCCGTCCCGGTGGAGTGCCCCATGGAGAGGAGCACCTCCCCCATTTCGTAGGGGGGCAGGAAGCCGAGGGTATGGCATCCGATGTCCGCCACGGTGATGTCCTCTTTGGCCAGGGCCTGCCGGATGGCATGGAACGCCGACCGGTGGCCGCACCCCGGGCACATCTGGGGCGGCCTGGGGGCCAGGGACGGCTGCCTCTTGGCCCCCCTGAGGGGAACCATGTCGGGCCATGTCTTGGCCAGCACTTCAGCCACCTTGTCGGGGGTGTACTCCCCGATCCGGTCGTCGTCGTCAGTCTTTCCTGTGATGGAAACCCTTATGCCCCTGTCGAAGGCCAGTGCCTTGATGTCCTTTTCCAGCACGTCGTCCAGTTCCTCGAGGACTTTCACCTGTCCGTGGGTGCGGAGAAACTCTTCCACGGCCTTTTCCGGCAGGGGGTACACGGCTCCCAGCTTCAGGATGTCAGGGGTCCGGTCCGAATCCTCCAGCACATCCAGGAGGGACCGGAACGGCAGCCCCGCGGTGATGACGCCTCTCGAGGAATCCGTCCCCTTCCTGACCTCGCAGAAGGCGGGGGAATCCATCTCGCATCCCGCAAGGGAAAGCCGGGCCAGGGACCTGCGCTTCATCTCCAGCGCAGAGGCCGTCAGGGGCACCATGGGGCCGCCCGAGGTGTCGAAACGGGATTCAGTACTGACGCTACCGCCCTTCCACGCCCCGAAGGCCACCTTTTCTTTTCCGTGGCATACGTGGGTGGTCATCCGGAGGATCACGGGCATCTTCTGCCGCCGGGACAGGGCCATGGCCTCGAGGTAGTACCGGTAGGCCTCCGACGGCGAGGACGGCTCCAGTACCGGGATGTAGGCCATCCGCGCGAAGTGCCGGTTGTCCTGCTCGTTCTGGGACGAGTTTGCCCCGGGGTCGTCGCCCAGGACGGCCACGAGCCCTCCCTCCAGTTCCAGGAGGGATAGCTGGACGAAGGAGTCGGCGGCCACGTTGAGCCCCACGCTCTTGAAGAAGACACAGGAGGGGTGCCCGTTGAGGGAGGCGCCGCAGGCCACCTCCGTAGCGACCTTTTCGTTGGTGGAGAACTGGAAATAGAATGGGCGCTTCTCCCCGGGAACGGAGAGAAGCGCCGATGCGATTTCAGGGGTGGGGGAACCGGGATACGACGTGACAACCTCCGTCCCCGACTCGATCATGGCCCGGGCCAGGGCCGTGTTTCCCAGGACGATCTCGGAAAAGGGATCCTGCCGCAGCAGCATTTCGCCGAGATTTTTCATTTTCCTGCCTCCTTTGTTATGGCTTCAGGGCGGTTCTGGAGATGAAAATGTCCCTACCCCGGAAAGTGAAGTGCTCCACCAGGATGGTGTTGTCCTTGAAGGCAATCCTGCTGTTGACGAGAATGGTCACCCTGCCGCTTTCATCGGTCACCGGCACAAAGTTCTCGGGGTTGAAGAAGGGCTTGCCGCTCTCAACGAGAGCGGAAAGGTCCTCCCCTCAGGTGTTTTTGTAGACGCCCCACTCGAGGTACAGCTCCGGCCCGATGGTCTGCAGTTTTTCAGCCACTCCCGGAGCCAGCTTCAGGACAGGACCTTCGGCGGCCGTTGCGGGCAGCGCCGAAAAAACGAGCAGTACAGCCAGAACAGACAGAAACAGTGCTATTCTCCCTTTTCTCATGGTCATACCTCCTCAAGGTATCATGGTTATGCCTGCATTGTACCATGACGGGAAGAACCCGCATTCAGTCCTTCGGCGGATAGGAAACCAGCCGGCCCTGCCTTCCGACAGGCCCCAAAAAGCCGCATCCCTTGGGATGCGGCTTCTCCGTCATTAATCCCGCTATTCGTAATGACTCCAGGCGCTGACCACCTTGACCGCCCGGTCTTCCTCAAGTATCTGATAGACCACCCGATGCTGCCGGTTAATCCTCTTCGAGTAGGCCCCCTTAAACTCTCCCACCAGTTTCTCCCTGGGAGGCGCGTATGGATTCTCCCGGAGGGCACGCTCGATGGACCGGATCTTTTCGCCCCAGCCCCGTTCGATGACCCTCTCTCTGTCCTTCAGGGCCTCCTTCGTGTAGAACACCCGCCACAGCCCGTCATGCATCTTCGTCTATTTCGACACACTCGGACAGGGGAGCGGCCATGCCTGAGAGAATTTTATCCCGCATTCCGGGTACCGCCGCAAGAGCAAGGGTCTCCTGGATGTCCCGGTAGTCGTCCTCCGACAGGACCACCACGTTGCCCCGCTTTCCGGTGATGTAGACCGGTTCTTCCGTCTCCGTGACGTGGTCTATCAGCCTGTACAGATTTGCCCGCGCCTTGCTCGCCGTGATGATCACGACATCACCTCCCTGACGCATTTATCATAGTACGTCATCTCGTACGAGTCAAGTGCGTACTCTCTCCATTCCTCTCCTTGGGCGCAGGGATAATCCGTTCTCCCGGATTTCTGATGATCCCCCGTTGGTGCGGCTCCGCCGGCGATTGGGCAGTCCCTCCTCCGAAGCCGTACACCGGTCGAAATGTGCTACACTTCTTCCGTATAGTGAGGAGGCGATCGCCCTGCTGATGCACACCTACCGCAATCCTGCGGACATTTCCGGTCTTCTGGCCGACCGGACCGGTGATCCCGGACGGGTGTTCCTGGTACCGTCAAACCGCGACAGACCCCTTCTCCTGGACATGCTTTCCGCCGAAGGGGATTCCGATCCGGAGGGACAATTCGGGAGCAGGGTCCGGGAACGGAACGTCTGGATCTGGGATGACCTCTACCGGGCCCTTCTGGAGGCGGGTGCGGAAGAGAAGCCCCGGGCTCAGATCGACCCGCCGGACCACTGGCTGCTTCTGAGGAGCATCATTAGCTCATTGCGGGAGCGGTTCGCCGAATCTCTGCCGCCGGGAGTCTTTTCGGAAGGGTTCCTCGACCTTGCCGGAGGGGCGGTCCGGGAGCTTCTGCGGGAGGACGTGCCCCCGGAGACCCTGGCCGGTTCGCTGGGGTGCGCGGGGTGTCCTCAGGACGGGGGGTGCATCCGGCTGGACGACGAGTCGGGAATCCTCTGCAGGATCTACCGGGACTACACGGCCCTCCTGGAAGAGCGGAACCTCGCGGACAGCGCCCACATCCCCTCCCTCGGGCGGGACCTTCTTGCGGAGTCCGAAACGGCCCGGGAGCGGGCGAAAGCCTTCCGGATCACCGCCGTGGGGTTCCTGAGCTTCGCCTCGGGACAGCTCCGTTTTCTGCGGCAGCTCCTTGAGGCCGGGGCGGAGATGGAGTTCTTCGTCCCCGGGTGCGGCCCGGGCGATTTTTACACGGCGACGGACCAGTTCCCCGAGGCGTCGGTGACGCCGGTTGAGGGAAGCGGCCCGGCCCTTTCCTTCTCCATGGCGGGAGGAGACCTCCGCCTTGCCTCGGACACCCTCGCCAGGGAGCTTCTTCTCTGGTCCGCGGGCGAGGGGAAGATCGCGGAATCCACGGGACTTCCCTTTCCGGGGTGGTCCGCCATCGGCGTCTGCGGCGACGGGGAGGATACGGCCTCCGCCGCGGAGAGTTTCACCCGGTACGGGCTGCCCTTCTCCCTGAAGGACGGGGTGCTTGTATCGGAGACGATCCTCTGGAAAAGCGCCCTCCGGGCACTGGACCTGGCCTCCGAGGGGTGGCCTGCGGGGGAGACGGCGGATTTCCTTTCCGGCCTTCTCTTCTCGCCCTTCGGCTTTCCCCGGGAGGACTTCGCCGCATCCCTTCCCTGCGGCAGGAAGGGATGGCTGGGCTTCCTCGGGGAAGCGGCGAAAAAAACGCTGTCCCGGAACGCTCCGCTGCACGCCTTCCGGAGGGCTCTGGCCTTCACAGACGCCGTAACCGCAGGAGGCCGTCCCGAGGAGCTGCTTTCGGCCCTGGGAAAACTGGCTCCCGACAGGGAGGAGATGAAGGGGCTCATCGCGGGAGCCCGGGAGTTTCCCTCCCTGGACGGAATGCTTCGGACGGTGAATGTGGCCGTGCTGGAGGCCGGGGAAAAGGAGCGGGCGCTCCGCGACCTGGCCCGGGACCTCGGGGATTCTGGCAGGGCGGTCCTTCGGGGCGGGGAGGCCGCGGCCTTCCTGGCCCGGTGGGCGGAGACCGCCTCCACGAGGACTTCGCCGCCGGTCTCCCCCGCCATGGCGGTTTACCAGGGAACGCCGCCGGTGCTGACTTCGGCGGCGGTGTGGGTCTTCCTCGGCGCCACGGCCTCCCGCTGGCCGGGCCAGGTGCGGGAATCCCCGCTGCTGAACGACGACCGGAAGGGCATCCTCCACGACAGCCTCGGCCTGGGGCGGAGCCATCTCCCCCTGGTGCCGGAGAAGCGGAAGCAGCGGGAAGCCCTCTTCCGGAGACTTGCCGCCTGCGCACGGGAACTGTGTCTTTTCGTCCGCCCCCTGGCCGACGGCGGAGGGCGGCCTCTGCCGCCGTCCCCCTTCGTGACTGAGGCGGAGGCCGGACCGTCCCCCTGGCTTATCCCGGCGGAAACTTCCTATGAACGGTCCCTGGGGGATCTTCTCCCCCCCGCAGCCGGAGAAACGGCGTGTGTCAGAGGCGTGGAGATTCCTGCCGAATGCAGCCCCCGAAAGGGCCTTTCCCGGGGGGATCCCCGTTTCCTATCCCTCCCCCTGCCCGAGAAGGTCTTCCACCTGAGCGGCCTGGACGACTACGCCGCCTGCCCCTTCCTGTACTACTGCCGGAGGATGGGCCTCGAGCCTGCAGGTGAGGAGCTGTTCCGCCGCGACCTGGCGGGGAACGGGTTCCACCGGCTCTGGGAGCTGGCGTGGAAGGAGCGCCTTTCCTCCGGAGGAAGCCTGGAGGAGCTGGCGGACCGCTTCTTCGACGCCGCCTACGGGGAATGTTACCCCGGGCTGCTCTCGGACCAGCGGCTCTTCCGCCACAGGACTGACCAGCGGGAGAAGAACCGACGCCTCGGGGCGCTTCAGGACGCCTTGGAGACGAGCGGCCTCGGGGAGGCCCGGAGAGAACAGCGGCGGGAATTCCCTCTGCCTGAGCTGGAGATCGGGGGGACGGTCTTCCGGGGACGGTGCGACCGGATGGATATCCTCGGCGACGGCTCCGCCCTCCTCTTTGACTACAAGAGCGGCAGGGCAACGAAATACACAAAAAGCCTCCAGCTCGCCGCCTACAGCATCGCCCTCCGGGAGGGCCCGGAACGGCGGAGTGCCTCCGCGGCGGTCTTCCTCGGCCTGAGCGACGGCTCGGCGGCAGGCGCCGGACATGACGGCGCGCCCCTCTGGCTGGACACCGGAAAAACGTCTCTCGCGGACCTGGAGTCCCAGGCAGCGGATGCCATGAACCGGGCGGCTAAGTCACTCGCTTCGGGGGACTTTCCGCCGGAGTACGATTCGGACCGATGCAGATACTGCTCTTTCTCCTCCCTCTGCAGGCGCAGGGATTTCCGGGCGGAGGAAGAGGATAACGGGGAAGGGGAGGAATAGGCCATGGCGGACGGCAACCTGATGACCGGACGGCTCAGGGACAGCATCGGGTTGGAAAGGAGCCTTCTCCCTGCCCAGGAGGAGGCGGTGTTCTCCGATACCCCCCTCACCCTGGTAGGGGCCGGGGCCGGTACGGGAAAGACTCATACCCTCTCGTGGCGCTTTCTCCGTGCCCTTCTCCGGGACGGGATGCGGCCCCGGGACATCCTGACCCTGACCTTCACCGAGAAGGCCGCCCGGGAAATGGCGGACCGCATTGCGGACCGTTTCAAGAGGATGAGGGACACCCTCGATCCTGACGGGAGACTGCTGGCGGGGGCGGCGGAAGAGCTGTCCGAGGCTCCCGTCTCCACAATCCACTCCTTCGCGCTGAATATCCTGAGAGAGGAGGCCCTCTTCCTTCCTTCGGGCCTCTCAGCCCGCCCCATCTCCCCTCCCGAGGAGAGGCAGTTCACCGGCCGGGCTGCGGCTGCCCTGGACGCCCTCGACCTCCAGTGGTTCCGGAATGCCCTCCCAGGGGAACGGTCACCCGAGGAATTCCTCGGAGAAAGCATGGAGGACCTCCCCCATGTGCTGAACACCTATTCCCCGGACACGACGGCGGGGTTCGCCTTCTCCCTGGCGAATATCCTGGAAAGCCGGGGGCTGGACCCCGAGGAGCTGCTCGCGGCGGCGGCTGACCGGGACTACTTCGCCCCCGTCACCGGACGGCTGAAGGCCGTGTGCCTTCCCCAGGCGAGGGAAGCGGCGGAAATCTGGCTGGGCACGGTTCTCCCGGGGCTGCCCGCAGAACTGCCCGGAGGAGGAGCCTACAAAGAGAAGCTCGCCGCGTTCCGGAACCGATGGAGGGGCACGTCTCCCGAAGCCCTTGACGCGGAGGGGGCTCTTTCCTTCGCGGCGGAGCTGTACGGGTGCCTTCTGAAGAGCCTCACAGGGGCGACGGGAAGCGCGGCGAAGGAAGCGGCGGACCTGGCGGGCTGCCGGTCCCTGAAAGAGCACAGGGAGCGTTTCGCCTTCCTGTGGAAGGGGCTGGCTTTCCTCGGCACGGGGGAGGAACGCCTTCATTTCCGCCTCCGGAACATCCTGCTCAGGCTGACGGCCCTGCTGTGGTGCTGCTGCCGGGAGTTCCGCCGCAGGCGGGGACTCC
Source organism: Aminivibrio pyruvatiphilus (assembly GCF_004366815.1). Lineage (NCBI taxonomy): Bacteria > Thermotogati > Synergistota > Synergistia > Synergistales > Aminobacteriaceae > Aminivibrio > Aminivibrio pyruvatiphilus. Next base: position 182,499 of record NZ_SORI01000002.1, read on the forward strand.
TCTCCTTCGACGACATGATCCGCCTCGCCGCCGAAGCGGCGGCGCCGGGGGAAGAAGGGCGGCAGGTGCGCACCTACCGGGAGATCCTGGTGGACGAATTCCAGGACACCAACCCCCTCCAGGACGCCCTCATCCGGTCCGTGGCGGGCAGGGAAGGCAGGATGTTCCTGGTGGGGGACCTGAAACAGTCCATCTACCGCTTCCGCCACGCCGACCCCACCCTCTTCGGCAGCCTGATTCTGCGCCAGGGGGAAGGAGACAGGTACATCCCCCTCCAGGCGAGCTTCCGCACCCGGTCCTCCCTGCTGGAAAGGATCAACGGGATCTTCGGCCATGTCTGGCGGAACGGCCTTTCCTCCTCCCTGCCCCAGGAATACGAGCCTCTGGTCTTTCCCGGCGGTCCGGATCAGGCAAAGCTGCGGGAGGACACCGCCCTTCCCCCCCTGGACACGGTCATCCGGTACGCCCGGCCCCTGGAGAACGGCGAAGGAAGGAAGAAGACGGAATCCACGGGCGAGGTGCGGGTGAGGGTGGCCCGGGGCCTCGCCGAGAAGCTGGCGGCTTTTCGCGGGATGGACGTGTGGGACAAGAAAGAAGGGCGCATGCGGCCCGCCCGGTGGAAGGACATGGCTGTCCTCGTCCCGGCCCGGACGTCCTTTCCCGCCCTCGAGATGGTGTTCCGGTCCGAGGCGGGCATCCCGGCGGCCTTCGAGAAGGGAAAGGAATACTTCAACCGCGGGGAGATCGAAGACCTTGCCGCCGCCATCCGGACCATCGCCTTTCCGGAGGACCGGGGGGCCCTGCCGGCCTTTCTCTGCACCCCCTTCTCCGGGCTCTCCCTGGAGGAGGCCTACGCCCTCCTCCCCTGCGGGGAAGACTTCCCGGCGCGGCATCCCGGGGCGGCGGCCCGGCTGGATGCTCTCCGGGCGGAGGCGAGATACAGCGGGCTGTTTGCAGCCCTCTGCTCCCTTCTCCGGGACCAGTCGTACCTTCGCACCTATCCGGCGTGGAACCGCCGGAACGTCCTGGCCAACCTCCGGCAGGCCCTGGACATGGTGCGGGAGTACGAGGCCGTCTTCGGACCGGACCCGGCCGGGTGTGCCGGCTATTTCGCCTCCCTCCGGTCCGGGCAGGGGACCGTGACGGAGACGTCCCCCCTGGGGGACGAGGAGGACGTGGTGCGGGTGATGACCGTCCACAGCGCCAAGGGACTGGAGTTTCCCATCGTGGCCGTGGCGGACCTGAACAAGGCTCCCGGGGGAAGGGGGGGAAAGGGTGAATCCCTGGTCGCGTCCCCCCTGCTGGGGGCGGGTGCGTCTTCTTACCCTAGAGAATGGGCGGACGGCGGAGAGGAAATCGAATCCGCCACGGGAAAGCTGGCATCCTTCCTCGAGAAGACGGAAGTGGAGGAAGAATGGCAGCGCCTCTTCTACGTGGCCTGTACCCGGGCCATGGACTGCCTGATCCTCTGCTCGCCCTGCGGGCTGGACAAGGACGGCTCCCCCTCCCCGAAAGAGGGGTCGTGGCTCTCCCTGGCCGGCGAAGAGTTCCTCCCCGTTCCCGCCGCCGCCGAAGACGATCCCCGGAATAGCCGTGGAAAGACGGAGGCCACATCCGGCGAGATTCAGCCCGTTCGGTGGATCCTCTCGCCCCCCCTTGCGGACCTGCGGTACGAACGGCTCAGCGCCACCTCCTACGCCCTGTTCTCGTGGTGCCCCGCGGCATGGCGAATGAAATTCCGCCAGGGCCTCGAACTCGCCTGGGAGCTTCCTTCCTCGGAGGAGTTCGGCGGGGCCGACCTCGGCTCCCTCGCCCACTGGGTCCTCGCCCGGTGGGACTTCACGGCTCCCGGCCTGGAACGGTATCTCGGCAAAGCCCTCCCTCCCCGCCTCCCGCCCCGCCTTCGCGCCGCCTGGAACGACAGCGCCGAACGGGCGGCCCTCCGGGGATGGCTCACCGTCACGGCCGAAGGGGCGGCGGGGAGAAAACTTGCCGCCCTCGCCGCCGACGGCAGCCTGGATCGGGAGATCCCCTTCCGGGTGCCCCTCAGGGACGGGCCGCTGCTCACCGGGGCCATGGACGCCCTCTGGCGGGAAGAGGGCCGAGTGTTCATCCGGGACTACAAGATCACGGCGGGTGACGAAAGCCTCCCTGCCGGGGATGAGCCGTCGTGGAAGTTCCTCTACGATGCGCAGCTTCTCTTCTACGGCTGCGCCGCCCGGTCCGTCTTCGGGGAGGCGGAGACAGACATCCGCCTCATCCGCCTGCGGACGGGGGAAGAAGGCGCGCCCGTGATGCCGGAAGGCTCATGGCAGGCGGTGGAAGAGGATATACGGTCCACGGCCCTCCGGGCCGCCCAGGGCCCCTTCCCTCCCCGGACCGACCGGTGCCGGAGGTGCTTTTACCGCATGGACTGCCCTTTCAGGGGAGCGGCATCCTGAGCGACAGCGATCGCACTCGTGTAGCATCCAGAGCGAAGCGGAGGGAGCATCCCCAGATGAGAAGGATCTTTTTTTAGGGCCTTCAGATTCAAGACCAGATCCTTCGGCGATGAAGCCGCCTCAGGATGACAAACAGGAGCAGTCCGGAAAACAGAAGGGCGGTGCTCCATTGTTTCGGAGCACCGCCCTTCGTTTGGCTGTTCAGCGGGAAGGATCTTCACCCCGCCGTTTTATCTCGTTCGCCCGACCGCAAGAAGCGCCAGCGGCGCAAGAAGCAATAGCACTGAGGGGGAGAAGACCCCTCCGGCGGAGCAGCCTCCGCCCCCGCGATTGTCAGGGGCCGGGTCAGGGCTGGGGTCAGGGCTGGGATCGGGGTCGGGGTTTTGCTGCACATACGTCCCCGTGACCGGCACGGCAGGCCCCTGGGCCACGTCAACCGTCCGGGCCGCTGGCTTCGTCCACCCGGTCACGTCACCGAAGGTTACTGCGTAGCTCCCCGGCAGAAGGTTTTCCGCCGTTTCTCCGGAGTTCTTCCACGTCGTTCCGCCGTCCACGCTCCATTTCCCTCCGGCCGTCCGGGCCGCTTCCGGCTGGATGATCACCTGCAGGCCTCCAAAGGCCATCTCGCAGGCGCCGATGTCCACTCCCGTTCCGCGGGGACGGGAGATGCCGCGCTGGTCGGCGGCGGGCACCGTCACGGCACCGCTCACCACGGTTCCCACGGGCCGGCCGGCATCGAGGGCCGAACTGCCACCGGTGAGCGCATGGGTCTGCGTGGGGCCTCCGTTGTCCGCCAGCGGCCCCAGTTTGGGATCGCCTTCGAGAATGTCCGTTCCTCCCGGGTACCCTCCCTGGACCACGCAGGAGGTGAGCGAGGGAGCCGATGTTCCTGCATTCTCAACTTCTTCGCTGGAAGATGCCCAGAAAATGGAGTTCAGTATAGTTGGACTACTGTTGAAATTGTACATGTTTCCGCCCCAAGAGGCCCTGTTCTCCGTAAAGGTACAATTGGTGACCGTCGGGATGCTGTTACCATTGTACATCCCGCCTCCCCCCCAGTTGTGTGCGGTGTTCCCCGAAAAGGTGCAGTTGGTCACCGCGGGGGCGTTGTTGGTGTTGAACATGCCTCCGCCCTCATCTCCTACACTGTTCGCCGAGAAAGTACTGTTCGTAAACGTCACACTGCCGAACCCGCTGTATATGCCTCCGCCCTTGTTCGCTGTGTTCTCCAGGAAGATGCAGTCCGTCACCGTCGTACTGCCGTACCAGTGGTACATACCGCCGCCGTCGATGGTCGCCGTGTTTCCCGAGAAGGTGCTGTTCGTTACCACTGCGCTGCTATTGGAATTGTTCGCCATCCCGCCGCCCCAGGCAGCAGTGTTTCCGGAAAAGACGCAGTTCGTCACCGTAGGACTGGTGAGGTTCCAGTTGTACATACCGCCGCCCGCGCTGGTGGCGATGTTCTCCGAGAAGGTGGAGTTCGTCACCGTCGGACTGCTGCTGCCAAAGTTGAACATCCCGCCGCCATCGTTCGTCCGATTCCCCGAAAAGACGCAGTTCGTCACCGCCGGACTGCTGTACCAGTTGGACATCCCGCCGCCGTGGTTGGTCGCGATGTTTCCCGAGAAGGTGCAGTTCGTCACCGTCGGACTGCTGCCGGTGTTTAACATCCCGCCGCCGGAGTTGGCCGCGGAATTCCCCGAGAAGGTGCAGTTCGTCACGGTCGGACTGCTGTCGGTGTTGTACATCCCGCCGCCGTCAACGTCCGCGTTTCCGCCGGTGATGAAAAAGCCGTCGAGGACTGCCGTGCTGCCCACGCCGTCCGCAGAGACCACGTGGTAGCTGTTGTCGCTTCCGGTTCCACCCTGGTATCCGCCGTTGGCCGCATCGAAGATATCGTTGCCAAGCAGATCGCCGGTGAGGATGGTGCGATAGAGCTCAGGGTCCCGGTCGGCCATGGCGGGGTTTCCAGTGTCAGGAAACCCTCCGTAGAGCGCCACGCCGTTCTTCAGGACGATGGAGACCCCCCGGTCGTCTGCGTGGGGCTTGTAGCTCCCCGCAGCAACCCGGATCTCGTCGCCGCTGCTTGCTCCAGCCAGCACGGTCCGCAGGTCGCCTGCGGCCGCAGCCCAGGAGGAGCCGTCGCCTGTTCCTCCATTTTTCACGTACAAGACCGCCCCTTCCGACACCATGGGCCGGGCGAAAAGAAACAACAGAAAAAAGAGCAGAGAAAGCAGCTTTTCGGGCAGTTTACGACACAATGACATAGAATGGCACCCCGCTTGAAATAGTTGGAATGGAAGATACGTTCATAAAAAAAGTCAAACGGGGCATATTATACAATAAAGCGCAGCCCCTTGATGCTATCTCCTGAACCTTTTTGGGATATGCAATAAAAACAACTCCGGGCAAAGGCGGGATTCCCCGGCAATAGCCCGCCTCGCGATGACGAACAGAAACCGGCGCAGGAAGCAGAAGGGCGGTTCTCCATTTTTCGGAGCACCGCCCTTCTTTTACCTGTTCAGCGGGAAGGATCTTCACCCCGCCGTTTTCACTTGCTTGCTCATCCGTCCGCACGGCAGACCGGGAACGAATGGAAGCAACGCGGAAACCCATTTCTCTGAGGCACCGCAGGACGGGGAGATTTAAAACTCCGTCTCCATGCGCAGAATCGCCCAGGTGTCCTTTCCTCCGAATGTGTGGGGCTTCGCCAGGGCCGTGAATTTTCCGAGGATGTCGTCCTTGTCCTCCGTATTGTAGATCTCACCCCGCATGACGATACGGCCTTCGGAATCCCGGGACGCCTCGTCCACCCGGGCATAGTACACGGCCTCGCCGTCCGCCCCTTCGAAGTGGTAGTACGTGCCGTCATAGTAAAAGGGCAGGTCGGACTCGGTGACGCTGGCGAGCTTTTTGTAGTCCACGCCGAAATACTTCTTTATGCTTTCCGTGACGTACTTGCCTTCGATGACGAGGGATCCCCACTCGCAGTTCTTTTTCTTGCACCGGGCGATGCGGCTCTTGTAGTTGTTGATATAGTTGTGCCAGATGCCGAAGCGGATCATGTCGGCGGGGTCGTCTTCGTTTGTGAGGACTTCCGCGTCGAAGTCCATGAAACCGAGTTCGGTGAAGTTCGACAGGAAGGTGCTCATCCTTTTCAGCTCGGCGGCGGAGAATCCCTTCTTGGATCCTGATGCGGCAAAAGTTTCGGTGCATGAGAAAACGAACAGCGAGAGAACAAGGCACAGCACGGTCATTTTTTTCATTCCGGTCACCTCTTTCCTGAGAATGTGGTCTTTTTCTTTTTCAGGGCGGAATACCTCCCTTTCTGTGTATCTCCCGGCCGTACACCGTTCAGTCGATGGACGAAAGAAAAAACAGCGCCGCTGCCAGGTACAAAATCACAGCGCCCCCCAGCAAAATGAACAGAATTCCCGCCGGGAAGGCCGCTGTACCCCTCCGCGTAACCCCCCTCCGGAGAAAGAAGGCCGATGCCGTAAGAAACAGCAGGAGCAGCAGGGCTGCGGCCCAAAGGGGCATTCTCACCGCCTCCTTTCAGAAAGGGCGTTTGCCGGCATGTTCATGGGCGCGGACTCCATGGCCTCCTTCGGGAAGCGCTGCATCCGGCTGTTTTCCCGGTCACTGACATTCGCCCGGGAACCGTCCGCCGGGACCCCTTTTCCCGGCGGATTGTGACGGAACGGCAGAAGCATTGCTCTCACTTTCCGCCCTTTGTCTCCCTCACGTACTTCCCTTCAAAGGACGCGCCGTATTCTTCAATGAAGGCGCTTTTCTCCTTTTCCGGGGAGGTAAGAACGGCAGCTTCACCGTCAAAGACAAGTTTCACCGAAACTTCGTCGTTCCGGAGGTCGTCCACGATCATGCTGTTTCCTTCAAGCTTTCCCATGCCGTCGAGTTCCCCCGGAAGGTCCGGGGTCTCCTTCATGGCCACCAGGAAGTAGACGGAATAGACGTCCTTTTCGTCGCTCTCCATGATGGTCATGTACCCTTCGGCTTCGCTGCTCTTCAGCCGATAATACCCCTGGATTCCCTTCGGATTTTTCCGAAGCCAGTCCCACACGAGAACCCCCCTGCTGACGTACTCGCTCCGCATCCAGTATGCAGTGGAGTACGCCTCGGCTTCGGTGGAGCCGCCGGATTCCATGTCTTCCCTGACGCTTTCGGCTATGGCCCTGGCGTTCTCCTGTTCAAGGGCTTTGTATTCTTTGGCGTCAAGCTTCTCTTTCGCTTCGGCCATCACGGCGGCCATCCCTTCGTAAGCCCCGGCGTAGTCTTCATTTTTCATGAGCTTCCTGTGGTTTTTCGGGACTCCCTCGAAAGCAAGGGCCCCCAAAGTGAACGTCAGAACGAAAATCGCGCAGAACACTGCCGCCGCCATTACCTTTTTTTTCATGGCCTTCCCTCCCCTGTGTGTAGTTCCCTTTGTTCCCGGCCGGACTTCCCGCAAACTTTTCCCGGGCTTGTTGTCAGTTCCCGGAATCACCCCCGGCCTGCGTGGCAGTCCTGTCCACGAGGAGAAGGTCGATAAATTCAGGCGCCGATATCTTTACCTTGATCTCGTCGTTTTTTCTGAACAGGATATTGTCACCGTCCGTTGAGGCTGTAGCGAAAACGCCGCTGTCCCGCAGGGTTCCGAACCGGATGGTGTTCAGCCGGGACGTGAAATCAAACTCGATGCGGGAGCAGGTGGCCGTCTCGACCTCCATCCTGTATCCCGGCAGGACTTTCACGCTTCTGAAATACCCGGTGTGTCCTTCCATCCTTCCGTCACTTCCTCGAAAAAGAATAGTCCTTCCGCAAGTCTGTGCACCTATTCTGGGATACAGAGCCATGCCCCGCACCCCCTTTTTCAGGGGGGTCAGGGGTGATTCTCCATCCTAAAAGTCTTTTTTGGCCAGTTCGCTTCTCGAGTGGACATCCAGCTTGCTGTAGATGAGCTTGAGGGCTGACTTGACCGTGTTTTCGGAGATGAAGAGCCGGGAGCCGATCTCGGCGGCGGTGAGCCGCTCCCTGGCAAGAAGGGCAATCTCCCGTTCCCGGGGGGTCAGGAGGGAATATTTCGGTTCAATCCGGGCCAGTACTGAAGAAATTCCCGCGCCTCCCCGCCTGCACAGGGCGATGACGGGTTCGAGCGCGTTCCCGCCGAAGCCGTTCTTCGCTGCCTGAAGCAGGGGCACCATGGAGGTGCCGAATTCGGCAAAGGGAAGATACATCCTGTCCGGCATCGCGGCGCGGAGCGCCTGTCCCAGGTACTCCATGGCGGCGGCATCCCGGCCCTCCTCCTTTTTCGCGGCGGCCAGATGGAGCAGCATCCAGAGCCGGGGCAGTTCGTACTTCATTCCGGCAGCCATCTCCATGGCAGGTTCCGCCATGCCGTAGAGTTCCGGGTACCGCTTTTCAAGGAAGAGAAGCCTCGCGAAGAACATGAGTCCATAGGGATGCCCCTGGACATACAGGACCTTCCGGATGCTTTCCGCCTCCCGGAGCCAGCCCGGAATTTCTTCCGTCTTTCCAAGGGAGAGGTCGAGAACGGCAAGGCAGAGTTCCACCATCCTGGCGATGGCCCTTTCCGGAGACTCTTTCCGATACCTGGCGATGTTCTCCCGGACGGCCCCGAAAGCCGCGCCATCCCCCCGGAGAATCGCAAGGCGGGCCAGGACCAGTTCCGCACAGAGACACAGGCTGATCTGCCCGGCTTCCCGGGCCAGATACAGGGCCTTGTGGCTCAGAGTTTCCGCTTCCGCCTCCTCTCCGCGGCAGAGGTGGGCTTCGGCCCGCATCATGACCTCCGCCCCCGTCCCGTGGCCGGCGGCAAGCTTCACATACCAGGGCATGCATTCGTCCATGAGGTCCAGAGCATGGTCGAGACCGCCGGTCCTGTTCCAGTAAAGGCTCAGCACCGAGGGGATGCCGAAGGTCCAGGGAGTCAGGCCGAAAATAACGGACCGGGGGTAGGCGCCGCCTTCTGCCGATGAAAGGTGGGCAAAGGCTTCCCTGTGAAAGGCACTCATTTTCGCGATATCGTTGAATTCGGTGAAGGAAAGAAGCAGGGCCGTTTCGCCCTTCAGCCTCGACAGGTCTTCCTGCGGAAGGTCCCCCGGACCGGCGATGATGCCCCGCAGCAGGCTCACCATGCGGGAGAACCGGTCCCGCATGCCGCTTTTCAGGAAATGGAAGGCAAAGAGAAGAAGGGCGAAGGGGTATCTCCGGAGGGTGTCTTCGGAACACTTCGAAACGAGCTCTTCAAGGAAGCCGATGATCTCTTTCTCCTTCTGTTCGTTGAGGTATTTGCCCGTGAAGGGCAGGGAGAGGATGGCATCGCAGTCCCGGAGCTTCATGTAGAATTTTGCCGCCTCGAAGTAGTCCGAGGCATCCCTGCAGGCGTCCCCGGCCCTTCGGATCAGGACGTCCGCCAGGGCGGGAGGCTGGTTCTCGAACTGTTTGCGGAGGTATTCCTTCAGGATGCTGTGAATCGAATAGGCGCTCTTGTCGGCGATGTAGGAGATGAAAAAGCTGCTTCTCAGCATCCTGGTCACGTCCCCGGGCAGGACGGGCCAGCCGCCGACGATGGCTCCCTGCCGGGGAGTGAAGGAGTCGAGCAGTGAGGCTCCCATAAGGAAGGTACGGGTCTCTCCGGGCATCCTGTTCCAGACGGCAGTTTCGATAAGGCTTTCCATGTCGGGCACCCGGGCGAAAGATCCCGTCTCCCTGAAATTCGACGCCTGGAGCAGGATGGCGGAGACCCATCCCTCGGAAACGCTCTGGATGTAGTCCAGGTCGCGTTCCGAGACGTCCGCTCCCGACAGGCGGCAGAGACGGGCAGTGGATTCCCGGTCGAAGAAGAAATCCTTCGTGTCCAGCCGGTGGATGTGCCCGCTGTGGCGGATGTCCCCCCCGCAGGAAGGAAGGGGCTGGGTGATGAACACCATGTGGAGGTTTTCGTTGGCATGGGCCGAGAAGGCCCCTATGAGGCCGCAGGGGATATCCGTCTCGAAGAGCTGGTAGTTATCGATGACGAGGAAGGTTTCCCCGTCGCATCGGCATTGGCCCAGAACAGCGGCGATATCCGGCAGGTTTTCCACCGAGGGAGGGAAGAGTCTCTTGAGTTTCTGGGCTGCCTCCATGTCCACGGTCCCCAGGAGCCGGCAGAAGCCTTCCCAGGCCTTCGAGGGCCGTTCGCCGAAACAGGTGTACCAGTTCCCGCTGCTGTTCGTCCGAACCGTTTCCCGAAGGAATTCCCTGACGGCGGTGGTCTTCCCGAAGCCGGAAGGCGCCTCCACCACCGTGAGGGGATAGCCGGACATTCTTTCGAGAAGCGCTCTGAGGTGCCCGGGAAAGACACAGGTTCCGCCCCGGAGCCGGGGGTTCGCCTCTTTCTGCATGGATGGCCCTCCATTCTCTCCTTCTGCAGCCGCTTTTCGCACAGCATCATAATAATGCACAATGGCCGGAGAAATTTCCGGATGTATGACTAAATATTTAGTCTTTATATTCCTTCACGATGATGTCTGCTTCAGAAGAGGGGGGCTTCCCCGAAGTCCCCTCGCCGGACGTCCCGTACAGGATGGCGGCATAGCTCGTTCCCGACTCCACCCTGCGGCCCAGGACGGACGACGTATCGGCGTGCTCGATGACGGTTCCTTTTTCGATCCCGACCTCGCGGAAGAGCATCAGCACCAGGGCTGCGGCACGGCGGGCATCCACGTCGATGGTCTTCGTTCCGGCAGGCCGGATATTGGCCAGGACGTCCAGGGTCCTGCGGTCTTCGGCGGCCATGGCCTCCGGTGTCTTGTAATGGGACAGGTCCATGCTCAGGATGATGACATCCCCGTCACGGAGCAGATCCAGAATAGCGTTTTTCAGGATGATAAGAGCCAGGTCGGGCGTCCGTGCGCCGATCACCATGGGAACCACCGATGCGTTCGGAAAGTGCCGGGCAACGAAGGGGATGTGGACCGTTATGCCGTGCTCCCGCCGGAACAGGGCTCCGTCAGCTCCCGCCACGGACAGGGACGAAAGTATTTCGCAGGCTTCCCGGTCTGCCATGAGAAGCCGTTCCGGGGTCGGCCAGTCGTCGGGGCACAGGGCCGCGAAGGTCCGGGCCCGGCGGAAGTGGTCGGGGGAAAGCAGCCATACCCGCCGGACCTCCGGCGACCCAAGGTGCTCGTAAAACCGCTGTATCATGCCGAGGGCAATATCATGGTGCGGAACGATGCCGCCGGTGATGCGCACCGGCGTCACCCGTTCCCCGCCCCTTGTGCCTGCAGGGAAGGCGGAGCCGGTTTCAGCCCCGCCTTCCGCCCTTTGCAGAATTCCGCTCCCTGCGGCAAGGATGCAGAGAAGCATCACTGCCGTAAAGAGCTTATTTCCGAAGCTCTTCATACCACGCAGGATGGTGCTTTTTCAGCTCTCCTGACCGGGCCTGATCGTAGACCAGGGCTTTCCATTCTTCGTCTGTCATGCGGCCTCCCTCCAGGGAGCGGACGAACTCGTAGTAGGAGAAGATGAACCCCCTGGTGACCCGGGGGCCGCCCGAGGCGTCGTTGACGAAGACATGGATTCTCTGGGGCCTGCCGGAGGCGATGTGGAGCACCCGGCCTTCGAAATAGTCCGTGGCGATATCGGTGACCAGGGCCATCTTGAGCTGCTCCCTGTCATCCACCATTTCTCCGGGCAGCAGGAGCTGGGCGTTGAAAGCCCGGGCCAGATACTTGATATTCCCGTAGTCTTCCGCCGTCAGGGGCTTGCCTCCGGTCTCCTTCGCCGCGATGTCCCGGGCTATGGACAGCAGTTCCGCCAGGGTTTCCAGCCTGGAGGCGTAGGGAATGCCCTCTTTCTCGAATTCCTCGTCATCCGGCTCCATGCCGAAGTCGCCGATGAAGGACCGCAGCCGGGAGACCGCCGACAGGAGGGCGTCAAAGGTACGGGGATCGGGCTCCACGTACCCCTTCGGCTGCGGGGGGGCGAAGGGTCCCGCTTCGGTGTCGCCGCCGTCGCCCATCTCGGCGCCGGACTGCTCGGCGTAGAGCACGGTGTCGTGCTTCAGCTCGGCCCAGGATGCGGAACAGGTGGAGAGCTTCTTCCACTGCCACGCGGGAGATTTGTAAAAGAACTGGTCCGAGCCGGAATCCCGGAATCCCTCCTGGAAGGCCTTTATCCACAGGGAGTAGACCGATTCCTCTCCGGCGAGGTGCCCGTTCATCCATGTTTTAAGCTTCTTCAGCGCCTCGGCGTAGCCCTTTACGCGGCTGTTTTTCGCCGCCAGGCCGTCGGCCGCACGGGACCCCAGGGCGGCCATGACATCCGTTCCCTCCGGGAGATTGCGGGGGTTTGCGTCGGTTCCCACCCGGGGGGAGGTGAGCATGTTCATCACGTAGGCGTCCGGGGTGAAGCGCTTGCCGGACATGCGGAAGACGGGAAGGCGGGATGCGAAGTCCTTCGTGCCGTCGTCTCCGCCCGGGGTGCTCTGGATCAGGGGGCCGGGAACCGTCTTTTTGATCTCGTCGGCCAGGGCAGAGAGAACCCTGCCGTCGGCCAGCCGGACGGGAGCTCCCGCAAGGGCTCCCATGCGCTCTTTGGCCAGCTTCCGGTATATGCGGGTTCCTCCCGTGTTCGACGCGCCCACGAGGAAATCGATGGGAGCCTCGAAGGCGTTCCATTGTTCCTCCTGCTCTCCGAGGACGAGAGACACCAGGGCCGCCGCGGCGACGTTCCCTGGCTTCGGCGTGCCGTCGTCGGCGAAGAGGACAAGCTCGGCGGAGCCGAGCCAGCTCATGGCCCGGAAATACCGTTCCAGCTCCGGCCTCAGAGTGTAATGTCCCCGGGGCCTGAAGGATGTGTAGTCGATTTTCGCCCCCGTGACGGCGGAATCCGTCACATCCGCCGCGGCGAGTATCCGGGCCACTTCTTCGGACGCGTTTTTCGACAGCCTTGTCCGTGTTCCCGGCGTCTCTTCCAGAAGGGCAAGGGGAATGGAGAACATGTCCCGGGCCGTTTCCCAGGTCTCCCCCGCTCCCGCAGAGGAGCAGGCGCCCTCGACGCCTGCCAGGGCGGCCAGGGCCGTCTTCATGCTTTCCCCGAGGGCCGGGGCCAGGAAGGTACGCTCGAATTTCTGCAGCATCCGGCTGAACACCAGGTGGAAGGCGTGGAGGAAAAGGTCGGTGGTGATGAAATCGGCCTGGTAGTCGGTGGTGAAACTGTAGTAATCCGCCAGGTCGTCCACCTGGAGGGCATTTTCGTCCATGGGCCACGGATCGTCGATATAAAAGCCTTTCCTGAGAAGGGAGGCGGCCATGTCCTTCGTTACGGGAAGGAATTCCGTCATTTTTTCCGGGGCGTCCATACCCCGGAAACCGTCCCCGTAGAAGGAGGACATGGCAGAGTACCGCATCTTCGACGGCAGAAGCCCCTTGTCAATCCTGGAATTGTCGGGCGCATAGCCTTCCAGGGAGCCGAAATCGGCCTTTTTCCCCCAGGCGTACCGGGAGCCCACGCCTCCGCTGCCGAACCTCGTGTCGGTGGAAAATTCGAGAAGCAGCCAGCTTTCCTTTCCTTCAGAAAATTCGCCCACCGCCGTCACCGTTTCCCCCCGGGCAAGGGAGAATTCCCCGGCGGAGATGCTGCGGGCCGTTGCGCCTTTCCCGGGCTGAAGCCGCAATTCCGCGCCGTCCTTCTTCACCGTGAAGGAACGGGCTTCGAAGCTTGTGTGCTCCGGAACTTTTTCGATGCCCTTCTTCTGGATATAGCAGAGCACCTCCCCGTCCTCCGGCGAAAGAAGGGCGTACCATCCGCCGGCGAACTGCCTGAGCTTGCTGTCCGTTATGGTACGCACCCTCAGGTGATTGCCGTAGACCACGACCCCGTAGAAATCCGGGAGCTCCCAGAGATCCGTCACCTGGGGAACTTTCGCGGCGGGTTTTCCAAACATGGGCACCACATCCGCGGTGACGACGTACAGGCCGTCACCGCCCGCAGGGCCGGAAGCGCTCTTTGCCTGCGCCGCCGGGGCAAAGACGCCAAGTGCCAGAATAAGGACAGCACAGAGAGGAACAACCTTCAGCAACAATGCTCCCCACCCTGTTCCCATGGTCTTTGTTCCGTTCATCCCCATGACCTCCTCCTTCGTGCCGGCGGTTTATGTCCGGTCTTCCGGGGAAAAACCCCGGCCCATTTCCCCCGCTTCTTCCCTTCCGGCGCTTCCCTGCCCGGGAAAAGCACAGGGGCTTCAGTTTCCCACAAAACAATACCATGAAGAAAGCCTTCATGGTAAAGAATACTCCTGCAATTCCATTTTCTGAGGAGACAGCAGCACTGTCCCCCGGGGAGTCTGGGAAGATCCGGGACCGCTACAGACTCTTCCAGCTTTTGAATCCCTTGCCCAGCACCTCCGATGCTTCGACCACGGACATGAAGGCCGTGGGATCGTGCTCGGCGAGGAATTTCTTCAGCTGCATGGCCTGCCTGGGTTCCAGAAGGGTGAGGAGGACGGGCCGGGGCTGCTTGGAGTATCCTCCCATGCCGTCCAGCCTGGTGACCCCCCTGTGAAGGGTGAGGTTGATATACGCGGACACTTCGTCAGGGATGTGGGTGATGATGAAGGCCTGCTTCCTCCGGTCAAAGGAGCGGGTGGTATTGTCCAGAACGATGCCGAAGACATAGAGCCCCACAGCGCCGTAGATGGCTGATTCCAGCCCCACCACGAAGAAGGAGAGGGCCAGAATCCCCATGTTGATGTAGATGGAAAACTGCCCCATCTCTATGCCGTACCGTTTTCTGAGGGCCATGCCGGGGATGTCGAGGCCCCCGGTGGATCCCCCCACACGGAACACCATGCCGGCACCGAGCCCGCGGATAGCCCCGGACACCATGGCCGCCATGAACTTGTCGCCGATGACGGGCACCGGCACGAACTCGAAGGCCTTCAGCAGGAGGGAGAAAAGCACCACCGCCCAGGCGGTCCACAGGACAAACCTGGGGGACAGCTCCTTCCAGGCCCAGATCATGAGCAGCCCGTTGGCAGCGAGGATCACCCACGCGGGAGAAATGCCGAACACGTAGTTCGACAGCACGGCAATGCCCGACACCCCGAGATCGGGAAAGCGGTTCGGAAGCACGAAAAGCACCACAGCCAGGGCCTGGAGGGAAACTCCGGCGGTCACGGCGAGGAATGCCCTCCACTCGTCCTTAACATCCTGAACAAACCGTCCGGCGGCGGAACGGAGACCGGCCTTCAGCGTCGCAAATTTCATGGTGCTTCTCCTCCTCTGCAATGGGAATCATTGCCCTCTTTGCCCGAAATCCCGCTCCCGGTCTGGTATAATAGATTGGTTGCAGACCTACGGAGCGGAGTGGGGAAACATGTTTATTCCTCTTGAAGGACAGTGCGTGGTCTCCATCCGGCGCGTCATCGCCATGATACGCCACGGCGACGAAACGGCCGTCTATCTCGACGACGGAACAATACTGGCGACGGGCTTCCGCCCGGAAACGCTGGATAAAAGATACAACGCTTTCAGCAAAGAGGCAAGGGAAAACGCCATGCCTCTTCGCAGACGAATGGGAGGAAACAGAACATGACGATGAGTCCGGCGGCCCGCCAGTATACGGCCAGCAGCATTCAGGTCCTGGAGGGGCTCCAGGCGGTCAGGAAACGTCCGGGAATGTACATCGGCGACACGGCGGCCAGAGGGCTTCACCATCTGGTCTACGAAGTGGTGGACAACTCGGTGGACGAAGCCATCGGAGGATACTGTACCGCCATCTACGTGGCCATTCACCCCGATGAAAGCATCTCCGTGGAGGACAACGGGCGGGGCATCCCCACCGACCCCCACCCCTCCAACGGCCGCCCCGCATCGGAAGTGGTGCTCACGACCCTCCATGCGGGAGGCAAGTTCGACAGCGGCGCCTATAAGGTCAGCGGCGGTCTTCACGGCGTGGGCGTCTCTGTGGTCAACGCCCTGTCGGAGTGGCTCGAGATCACCATCTGCCGGAACGGCGAATCCCGCACCCAGCGGTTCGAGCGGGGCATCCCGGTAACGGAGCTTTCCGAAGGGATCCCCACGGAGAAGAACGGGACCATGGTCCACTTCCTCGCGGACGGGGGCATCTTCGAAGAGGTCAAGTTCTCCGCCGAAGTGCTGAGCGCCCGGCTCCGGGAGCTCGCCTTCCTGAACCCGGGACTTTCCATAACCCTCGACGACAAGAGGGAGAACAAGGTCAAGGAATTCCGCTACGACGGCGGAATGAAGTCCTTCATCGAATACCTGAACCGGGGCAAGACGGTGCTCTTCTCCGAGCCGGTGACCATTTCCGGCGAGAAGGACGGCGTCTCGGTGGACATCGGCCTCCAGTACAACGACGGCTACCTGGAGAGGGTCTTCGGCTTCGCTAACCTCATCCACACCGTCGAGGGAGGCACCCATGTCTCCGGCCTTCGGACCGCCCTCACCCGGGGCGTGAACGAGGCTGCCCGCAGGGGCAAGCTCCTGAAGGAGAAGGAAGAGAACCTCTCGGGAGACGACCTGAAGGAAGGGCTCACCTGCGTGGTCTCCGTGAAGCTGTCCAACCCCCAGTTCGAGGGACAGACCAAGACCAAGCTCGGAAACAGCGACGTGAAGGGCATCGTGGATTCCATCGTCTACGAGGGGCTGCTGGCCTGGTTCGAGGACAACCCCCAGGTCGTGAAGTCCGTGGTGGAAAAGGCCATCAAGGCACGGCAGGCGAGGGAGGCGGCCAAGAGGGCGAGGGAACTGGTCCGCAAATCGGTGATGACCGGCCTGAGCCTTCCGGGAAAGCTTGCCGACTGCTCAAGCAGGAACCCCGAAAACACCGAGGTCTACATCGTGGAGGGAGATTCGGCCGGAGGCAGCGCCAAGCAGGGGCGCGACAGAAGCTTCCAGGCCATCCTTCCGCTGAGGGGCAAGATCCTGAACGTGGAAAAGGCCCGTCTTGACAAGGTCCTGGCAAACCAGGAGATCCGGACCATGATCCAGACCCTGGGCGCCGGCGTGGGGGACGACTTCGACCCGGGCAAGCTGCGGTACCACAAAATCATCATCATGACGGACGCCGACGTGGACGGAGCCCATATAAGCACCCTGCTGCTCACGTTCTTTTACCGGTATATGCAGCCCCTCATAGAGAAGGGATACCTTTACCTGGCCCAGCCTCCCCTGTACCGGGTGCAGAAGGGGAAGACGGTCTCCTACTGCTACAACGAGAAAGAGCTCAGAAACATCCTTGACAACGCCGCCGACCCGACGAAGATGAGCGTCCAGCGGTACAAGGGACTCGGCGAAATGAACCCGGAACAGCTCTGGGAGACCACCATGGATCCCCAGAACAGGGTGCTCAAGAGGGTGGAGATCGACGACCTCATGGGGGCCGAGGAGTATTTCAGCATCCTCATGGGGGACAAGGTGGAGCCCCGGCGGGATTTCATCGCCGCCCACGCCCACGAGGTGCGCAACCTGGACATCTAGGGACGGAAAACGAGTCTGAAAGGGGCCTCCGGCATCTGCCGGAGGCCCCTTTTTCTGCTCTCTACCAGGCCGTCTCCAGTATCCGGAGGATGTCCTCCCGTTCGATCTTCCGCACCGCCCCGAGGGGGGCGAGCTTCGCCGCGTTGTCGGCGATCCTGGGCAGATCGGCCTTCGCGACGCCCACTTCACGGAGAGTCACCGGAGAGCCGAGGGAACGGAAGTACTCCCTCAGCGCACGGATGCCTCTCAGAGCCCGGTCTTCACCGTCCCGGATGCCGAAAACGCTGGCGGCGAGCCGCTCGAACACCGGTTCCGCGTCCCTGTACACATATTCCATCCAGGCGGGCATGATGATGGCCAGCCCCGTGCCGTGGGGGACGTCGAAGATGGCGCTGAGGGAGTGCTCGATTCGGTGTGAGGCGAAATCCCCCCGGACGGGACGGCCCACGTTGCTCAGGCCGTTGTGGGCCAGGGAGCAGCACCAGGCGAGTTCCGCCCGGGCCTCGTAGTCTGCGGGATTCTTCACGAGCTGGGGAATCCGGCGCATCATGGCCCGGATGAGGGTTTCACAGTAGTCCTGGACGAAGTCAAGCCCCGGGCAGGAGATCACGTAGGCCTCGAGGACATGAGTGACGGCGTCGATTCCGCCGCTCACCGTCTGGCTCTCCGGAAGAGTCGCCTGCACCGAGGGGTCGATGACGGACACTTTTGGAACAAGGACGGGGGACGCGATCGCCCATTTGCTCTCATCGTCCTCCCTGGTAACCACAGCGGTATTGTTCATCTCCGAGGAGGTGCCCGACGCCGTCAGCACTCCGTAGACGGGCAGGGCTTCCTTCACCGCTGCCTTCCCGCAGAAGAAGTCCCAGACGTCCCCGTCGTAGAGAGCCCCCATGGCGGCCGCCTTCGCAGTGTCGAAGACGCTCCCCCCGCCCACGGCGAGCACGGCTTCAGCCTTTTCCCCCTTCAGCAGGGTGATGACGTCCCGGAGCTTGGACAGCCTGGGGTTCGACCGGACGCCCCCTATTTCGGCGAAGCGGATGCCGTGTTTCTCCAGTGACCCCGTCACCGCCTCGTGGACGCCGTTTTTGTAGATGGAGCCTCCTCCGGCGACAAGGACCACCCGGGATATTCCGTCTGCCGCAAGGGCTTCTCCGATCTGGGGAATGGTATCCCTGCCGAAGATGATTTTTGTCGGAGCATAAAAGGTGAAATTCTGCATGTTTTCCTCCTTTCGCCGGAGAAATCCCGGCATGGACAGTATTGTACCCCCGGAAGCCGGAGGATGTATAATGGCGGCGTAGAACGAAGGAGATGATATCATGGGAACGGAAACGAAAAGGAACCCGCGGAAAGCGCAGCGGCCCTCAGCCCTTGCGGGGCAGATCCGCATCATCTTTTACACGGTTTTCATCTGCATTACCATCGTACTCCTCGCCGTCTCCCTCGATCTCATGCTCAACCCGTCGAAAAACTGGACGGACTCCCTTGCCATCCGCTGGATATCCGAACGGCGGAATCTGCTGCCGTTTTTCAGGTAAATCCCTCTCTCCCCGTTAACCTCCCGGACAGCAGCGCGGCGAAAGAAGTCCGGCCGTGCCGATGTTTTGCTGTTTTTGCCTGCCGCCTCCTCTTCAGCCGGATTTCCCGGATCGGTCTTTTGAAGAAGAAGACAGATTTCGTGCAGCCGCTCCCCGCCGTGACATTGTATGCTATTATTGCATTCAATCCGGAGGCTCCGGAGGAGAATAACGGTCACTGCGACCAGGGAGGCAATACCAGTGTATTTCGCAGGAGTTTTGTACTGTTGTGCCGCGGCCGTCTTCTGGGCTCTCGGCCCCGTGTTCCTGAAAAAAGGGCTCGCCTTCCTGGATCATACCGAAATGTCCGCCTCCCGTACCATCGGGTTTGCGGCGGCTTCGCTGATCTTCTGCATTTTCGACCCGAACGCCTTCATCCTCTGGCGCTTTCCTTCCTGGCTGCTCCTTTTCGTCTTCATCAACATTCTCGTGGGAAACGTCCTCGGCGACCTCTGCTATTTCAAGTCCCTCGAACTCATCGGCGTGAGCAGGGCGGTGGGAACCACATGCTGCTATCCCCTCTTCGTCACCGCCATCTCCTTTTTCTGGCTCGGTGAGTCGCTTACCCTTCCCCTGGTCCTGGGCACGGGTGTCATGATCGCAGGCCTTTTCATGCTGAAATCCGGAGGCCGGAGGGCCGCCGGCGCCGGGAATGAAACTGCCTCCTGGAAAGGCTTTCTTCTCGCCCTGGCGGCCGCTTTCTGCTGGGCCGCCGTCATGGTGCTCCAGAAATGGCTGCTGTCCGTCCACGACCTCCCCGCCGCATCCATCACCCTGTGGCGTGCCCTGTTCCTCTTCGCTGTCTCCTGGGGCATCTGGGCATGGAGAACGAGAAAGGAACCGGAAAAGCGCCTCCACCTGCTGAGGGCGCCCAGGACAATCTGGGCGTACGCCATCGCCGCCGGAACCTTCGGCCTCGCCGCCGGAGGGTATGTTTTCGCCCTGGCCATACAGATCATCCCCGTGTCGGTAGCGACGCCCATTACGGCCACAAGCCCCCTGATCGCGGCAGGCATGGCGGTGGTCATGTTCCACGAATCCATGCGGCCCGTGCAGTGGGCCGGCATCCTCTGCATTCTCGGAGGAGTGCTCACCGTCACCGCGTGACATCATGAAAGGAAGCCCCCGCACCGGAAGGTGCGGGGGCTTTTCTTTTCCTGCCCGTGGTCTAGAACTCCAGGATGACCTTGCACACCTCCGACGGATTATCCTCGATGAACTTCATGGCCTCCCGGACCTGTTCGAAGGGGAACCTGTGGGATACGAGAAGTTCCGGCTTCACCTCACCGCCGGAAAACCACGAGATGACCTCGGGAAACTTGTTCCTGTTCAGGCGGGAGCCGAAGATGGAGAGTTCCTTCTTCACCGCCTCGAGCTGGACGAAGGACGAAGGCTCCTTCGAGAACCCGAGCAGGCCGATGCGGCCCGCAGGGGACGCCATCCGGAGCAGGGAGGGGAACAGGTCGGGACTTCCCACGGCGTCGATGATGAGGGGTACGCCGGCTCCTCCGGTCCATTCCGCCGCTTTCTCCTCCAGGGAGTCCTTCCGGGTGTTGACCGTGAGTTCCGCCCCGAGGGAGCGGGCTTTTTCAAGCCGCACGTCCACGATGTCCGCCACGGCGCAGGCCGTCCCGAGCCTCCGGGCCGCCTGCAGGATCACCTGGCCGATAGGCCCGGCGCCCAGGATGAGCAGCCGGTCGCCCCCGGAGCACTCCGTTCGTGACAGGACGTTCGCCGCGATGGTGAAGGGCTCCACGAGGGCTCCCTTTTCGAAGGACCAGTCGGAGGGAATTCTGTGGAGGTTCTTCACGGGAAGGGCGACGAACTCGGCGAAGCCGCCGTCCCTGTGGACGCCGAAGACCTCCAGCCGCTCGCACACGTTGGGGCGGCCTATGGAACAGGGGTAGCAGGTTCCGCAGCTGGTGACGGGATCCACCGCCACCCGTTCGCCGGGGGCGTACTCCGTCACGCCCTCACCCAGGGCGGCAACTTCTCCCGCAAATTCGTGGCCGATGATCCTCGGGTATTTCGCCAGGGGGTTGGTGCCGTGGTAGATATGCATGTCCGAGCCGCAGATGCCTCCGGCACGGACCCGGACGAGCACTTCTCCCTTTCCCGGCCCGGGAACGGGAACCTCCCGGATTTCCAGACTGTGGGGCTTCTCTACAAAGACAACCTTCATGATCCGTTCTCCTTTTCTTCTCTCCCCGGCCCCCTATGAGGCATGGGCCCGCCGGTAGGATGAATACAGGGACAATGCCGCCAGGACCAGGAACACCACACCGATCGGACGGGTCCAGAGGAAGGAGTAGCTTCCCTCGTACATGAGCACGGCCCTCCTCAGGTTGCTCTCCGCCATGGGCCCGAGGATGACCGCGAGAATGATGGGCGACGAGGGCACGTCCGCTTTCTGCATTATATACCCTATGACGCCGAAGGCGACGCAGACCCACATGTCGAAAATGCTGTTGTTCATGGAGTAGGCCCCCACCATGGAGAGGGTGATGATCACCGGGATGATGATCCTCTTGGGAAGTTCCACCACCCGGCAGAAGAGCCGGACGCCGAGCAGGCCGATGAGCAGCATGAGGATGTTCCCCACGAAGAGGGAGGCGAAGAGACCGTACACCACGTCGGCGTTTTTCGTGAACAGGAGGGGGCCGGGCTGAAGTCCCTGGATGATGAGGGCGCCGAGGAGGATGGCCGTGACGGCGTCTCCGGGAACGCCGAGGGTAAGCAGGGGGACCATGGCCCCGCCGGTGACGCCGTTGTTGCCCGCCTCCGGGGCGGCTATGCCTTCGAGGCATCCCGTCCCGAACTCGCTGCCCTTTTTCGAACTTCTCCGGGCCTCGTTGTAGCTGACAAACGCTGCGATGTCGGCGCCGGCGCCGGGTATGGACCCGATGAAGGTACCGATGAGGGCGGACTTGATCATGGTGGGCATAAGGGTGACGGTCTCCCTGAGAGAGATCATGCCCCTTTTGAAATTGGTCTCGATGGCATGGGAGGGTTCAAAAATCTTCTCCATCTGGACGAAGGCCTCCGCCAGGGCGAAGAGTCCGATGAGCACCGGAATGATGGCAAAACCGTTGAAGAGGTTCATTTCGCCGAAGGTGAACCGGGGGAAACTGGTCACCGGATCAAGACCCACGGTGGAGATGAGCAGGCCGAACATGCCTGCCAGCAGTCCCTTGACGGGGCTCTTGCCGGAGATGCTCGCGATGATGCTGAGACCGAAAATGGCCAGGGCGAAATATTCCGGGGCTCCGAAGCGGAGGGCGAAATTCGCGAGGGCGGGGGAAATGGTAATGAGCATGACGGTGCTCACCATGCCGCCGGTGAAGGAGGCGATGGCGGAGACGGACAGGGCCTTTGCCGCCTCTCCCTTTCTGGCGAGCTCATAGCCGTCGAGAACCGTGGCCGCCGCAGCCGGGGTTCCCGGAGTTTTCAGCAGGATGGCCGCGATGGACCCTCCGTAGATGGCGCCGATGTACACCCCGGCCAGCATGACCAGGGCCCGGGTCGATTCCATGCCGAAGGTCAGGGGCAGGAGCACCGCCACGCCCATGGTGGCCGTGAGGCCCGGCAGGGCGCCTATGACGATCCCTCCCGTCACGCCGAGGAGGAGGAAGGGAAAGATTCCCGGAGAAAAGGTGGTCTGGAGTCCGTCAAGAAGCAGAGAAAACATGGCCGTTCCTCCTAAAAGTAAAAGAGTCCCTCGGGCAGAGGAACCACGAGCAGTTTATAGAATACACCGTACACCGCAATGGAAATAGCGGCGGGAAAGACTGCAAGGGAAAGGGGGCTGCGCACCCCGAAGAGCAGGAGCAGGGCGAAATTGAGGGCCGCGGTGGCCAGGATGAAGCCGAGATAGTCGAGGAACAGCACGTACACGGTGATGACGGCAAGGCCGGCGAGAGCGATGAGGATCTGTCTTGGGAAAAGGTCGGAAAGGGTCCGGCCGTCGTCGTCGAATCTGCCCCGGAAGGTGAGCCAGCCGAGAAAAAGGGCGAGCCCCATGGTCATCCACGCCAGCAGCTCGGGGAAGAAGGCCGCCCCCACGTAGTCGTCCTGGATCAGGGTCTGCTGGAAGTTGGCCGCCGAATACAGGACAAAGGCGCCCAAAAGAAGGAACGCCGCCGCTATGCAGTAATTCGCTTTTTTCACTGGTCATTCTCCTCGTAATTTCTGCGGATGCACGAAAGAGGAGGGGCTGCCCGGAAGGGAGCCCCTCCCTGTTCGGAAAGGATCTGCTACTGCTGCTTTTTCACTTCCTCCACGATTTCCGTGAGGGCTTTCACGTCGTTGTCCACGAAGGTCTTGAACTCGTCTGAATTCATGAGCCGGATGCCCAGCGTCCTGCCATTCATGAAGTCGGTGAATTCCTTTTCCTGGGCGGCTTTCCGGAAAGCGTTTCCGAGAACGGCCTTTACGGCGTCAGGGGTTCCCCTGGGCAGGGCAAGCCCCCTCCAGGTTCCGGTAACGATGGGATATCCCTGCTCGGTCATGGTGGGAACATCGGGAAGCCCGGCCATGCGGACGTCGGAGGCCACGCCGAGGGGCTTCAGCTGGCCGGCGTTGATCTGGGAAATTGCTTCGCCGGGGTTGACCATGGTGAAGTCCACGTGTCCGCCCATAAGGGCGGGGATGGCCTCCGCTGCGCCGTTATAGGGAATCTGGTTGAATCTGACCTTCTGGTTCAGCTCCAGGGCGAGAAGGTAGAAGTTGGGCTTGGCGGTGCTGCCGAACTTCACCGATCCCGGCGCAGCCTTTGCCGCCTCGAGAACGTCCTTCACCGACGTGAATTTCGAGTCGGGACGGACGAGCATGATGGCGGGGTCCTCGTTGATGAGGGCGAGAAGGTCGAAGTTGTCGGGAGTGATCTGGGCGAGCCCCATCTGGGGAAGCCAGGCGATCTCCCTGGTGACCATGGTGACGGTGTATCCGTCGGCCTTGGCCATGGCGCCCTCGGTCATGCCCACGGCACCCGAACCGCCGGCCTTGTTCATGACGACCACGGGCTGGCCAAGGTGCTTTTCGGCCGAAGCCGCAAGGGCCCGTGCCACTGCGTCGGTGCCGCCGCCCGCCGCGAAGGGGACGAGAAGGCGGATGTTCTTCGCCGGGAAATCGGCCGCGAATGCGGCGCTGCCGAAGATCAGTGAAACCAGTGCCAGTACGAGTGCTGCTTTTTTCATGTGGTTCTCCTCTTTGGATGTTGGGAATGATGATGCCGCGATCATTTATTCTACCGCTCTCCTACCTGGAGAGCCAGCCGCCGTCCACGGCGACGATGTAGCCGGTCAGGTAGTCGGAAGCGGCCGACGAAAGGAATACCGCCGCCCCCTTGAGGTCGTCGGGAGTCCCCCACCTGCCTGCGGGGATCCTGGCGAGGATTTCCTTGTTCCTGACGGGATCCTTCTGGAGGGCTTCCGTATTGTCCGTGGCCATGTAGCCGGGGGCAATGGCGTTCACCTGGATCCCGTACTTCGCCAGTTCGTTGGCCAGGAGTTTCGTCAGGCCTCCCACGGCACTCTTGCTCGCCGTGTAGGAAGGAACCCGGATGCCCCCCTGGAAGGAGAGCATGGAAGCAATGTTCACTATCTTGCCGCCCCTGCCCTGCTTTTCCATCTGCCGTGCCGCCTCCTGGGAGAGGAAGAACAGGCTCTTGAGGTTCACGTTCATCACGTCGTCCCAGTCCTTCTCTGAAAACTCCAGGAAGTCCGCCCTGCGGATGATGCCCGCGTTGTTCACGAGGATGTCCAGCGACCCGAGGCCGGCCACGGTCTCCGCCACGATGTCCGGAATCCTCTCCTGGGAGGTCAGATCGGCCTCCACGTAAAGAAATTTCCTGCCGAGGGATGTCACCGCCTTTTCCGTCTCCGGCATGGGAAGAGGCCCCACGCCCACGATGTCGGCCCCCGCTTCGGCGAGACCTTCCGCTATGCCGAACCCCAGGCCTTTGCGGGCTCCCGTTACGACGGCCACCTTGCCGTCAAGCCTGAACGAGTCGAGTATCATTTCTTTTCGCCTTCCTTTCGCGCCTTTTTCGTCAGTAGGTAATGAGCACCTTGAGGTACTTTTCCGGATCTTCCAGGATATCCCTGAATGCGGTGTTGATCTTCTCGAAGGGGTAGACCGCCGAGATCAGGGCTTCCGGGTTCACCTGACCCTTTTCGAACCATTCAATGACCTGGGGGAACCGGCGGCAGTTCATCCGGGAGCCGATAATCTTGAGCTCCTTCTTCACCACGATGACCTCGGGGATTTTGGCGGGTTCCGGATGAAACCCGAGCACCACGATGCGCCCTCCCGGAGCGGCGTATCCCAGGCTCTCCTCCAGCAGGCGGGGCATCCCCACCGCCTCCACGACCACGTCAGCCCCGAACTCGCCGGTAAAATCGGCCAGCGCTCCGGCAAGATCCCCGGTCCTGCCGTTGACCGTCCTGTCGGCCCCGAGGGTTTCGGCCACTTTCAGGCGGCTGTCCGCGAAATCGGTGATGAGCACTTCCGCTCCGGCGATCTTCATGGCCTGCAGTATGCAGAGGCCGATGGTTCCGGCGCCTATGACGAGGACTTTGTCTCCCTTTCCCGCCTCGCTCCTGGCCAGCACTTCCGCACCAATGGAGAAGGGTTCGATAAGGGCCGCCTTTTCCCAGCCCATTCCCCCGGGAAGGGCGTAGACCTTTTCCTCGGGGACGGCGATGTAGTCGCAGTAGCCCCCGTCCACCTGGACTCCGAGGCATTTGACGGTGCTGCAGAGATTGTCGTACCCTCTGCGGCAGGAAACGCACTTTCCGCAGGACACCACCGGATCCACGGTCACCCGGTCTCCCCTGGAAAACCGGCTTACGCCGCTTCCCACGGACTCCACCTCGCCCACAAGCTCATGGCCGAGAATCCTGGGAAGGGCCACGTCCGACCGCTCTCCCTGGTAAATGTGAAGATCGGAGCCGCAGATTCCCGCAGCCCTCACCCGGACGAGAACCTCTCCCTCCGTTGGCAGGGGCATCCTGTCCTCGAATATCTGGATCTGCCTCGGGGCTACAAGTTTGGCACTTCTCACGGAATTCACCTCCGCCCTTGTCGGGCCCGTATTGAAGGACGGCCTTTCAAGACCGTCCCGGAAAAACTATGTATAAACCGCTTTGCATCCGGAGGGACGCCGCAGTATGTTTTCATGGTCGCGCCGCCGTTTTTCCTTTCTTTCCCGCTCTCTCCGGCGGTCAACGAAAAACCGGCAGGGGCCCCGGCACAGCCTGTTTCGCGGAAGGCGGGAGAGCCGGGAGGACCCTCCCGCCCGCTGCATTTTTAGTTGTTCGCCGCTATGATGAGATCAAGCAGTTCCGTTCCGAACTTGGCCCTGTAATCTTCCCACACGGGCTGAACCGCCTTGACGAAGGGCGCCACGTCCACCTCGTTGAACTTCACGTTATGGGCCTTCAGCTCCTCCACGGTCTTGCCGACGAAGGCGTTCCAGTATTCACGCTGCTTGGCCTCTGCCTCGCGGCCCGCTTCGACAATGGCCTTCTGCTGTTCGGGGGTCAGCTTGCCGAAAGCCTGCTTGCTGATGAGCACCAGGTCGGGAACCATGAAATGCTGGGTCCATGAGAAAATATCGGACACTTCATAGAGCTTGAGGGTCAGAAGGGTAACGGGGTTGTTCTCCCATCCGTCGAGCACGCCCTGCTGGAGAGCGCTGTAGACTTCGCCCTGGGCCATGGGGGTGGCGATGGCGCCCATGGCATTGAGAGTGTTTACCATGAGCTTGCTGTCCATGACGCGGATCTTGAGTCCCTTCAGGTCCTCCGGCTTGGTGATGGGGCGCTTGTTGTTGATGAGGTTCCGGGAGCCGCCGTCGCCCCAGTAGAGGAAGACGAACCCTGCCTTCTCGATGTCGGCCTTGATCATCTCCCCGGCCTTGCCGTTGAGGGCCTTGAACATGTGTTCCGTGCTCTGGAAGACATAGGGAAGAGACAGCACGTCCATGGCGGGGACGAACTGGGCCATGGGCCCCGCGTTGGCCATGCACATCTCGAGGGTTCCGGCCTGCATGCTTTCCAGGGCCTCCCGCTGGCCGCCAAGGGCGCTGTTGTTGAACAGGCGGACTTCAACCGATCCGCCGGTCTTCTCCTTCACCTTTTCGGCGAAGAAGACCATGGATTCGGTGGTGGGATTGCCGTCGGGGAGAACGTTGGAGAGCTTCAGCACAACCGGAGCCCCGTAGGCAAAGGACGCCGCGAGAAAAACGAAAAGAAGCGCAAGCGCAAAGGTCTTTTTTCCGAACATGGAATTACCTCCTTCTTTTCTGCTTCCAAATCCTCTTTCCTCCCCTTCGGGGAAGGATTTC
The DNA here is from genome assembly GCF_004366815.1 of Aminivibrio pyruvatiphilus. Lineage (NCBI taxonomy): Bacteria > Thermotogati > Synergistota > Synergistia > Synergistales > Aminobacteriaceae > Aminivibrio > Aminivibrio pyruvatiphilus. The sequence goes on from NZ_SORI01000002.1 coordinate 209,371, forward strand.
CGCTGCCTGGTGCCGCCGCCTCTGCCTCCGTTGCAGCATGAACAGGTTTTCCTCTCATACCTCCCTTCGCCGGAAATGAGCCTTCCCGGCCGAAACTATCTGAGCCCCATCACAAGCTGCGGGAGGAAGGTGATGATCTGGGGGAAGACCGTGATCAGGGCAAGAACCACCACCATGGTAAGGAGATATTTGGAGTAGGCTCCCAGGATCTCCCCGAGTTTCGCCTTCGCTATTCCCGTAGCCACGAAAAGAGATATGCCCACCGGCGGGGTGCACTGACCGATGGCCATGTTGACAATGGTCATGATGCCGAAGTGGATGGGCGTCACGCCGAGCTGCCGGGCGATGGGAAAGAGAATGGGCACGAGAATGATGATGATGGGCGAAATGTCGAGGAAGGTGCCCATGAAGAGCATGAGGGCGTTCATGAGGAAGAGGATGACCAGCCGGTTGTCCGACAGGGCGAAGACCGCCTTCGCAATCTTGTCCGGAATCTGCTCCGCCGCCAGGATCCAGCCGAAGCTGGAAGCCGTGGCGATGCACAGGACCACCACGCCGGTGGTGATGCCCGTCTTGACCATAATTGAAGGTATGTCCTTCCACTTGAGTTCGCCGTAGACGAACCGCCCCACCACGAAGGAATAGAAGGCCGCCACCACCGAGGCCTCCGTGGCCGTGAAGACGCCGGAGAGGATGCCTCCCATGATGATGACCATGGTCATCAGGGCCAGGATGGAGTCGGTGAAGGCATGCCACCGCTCGCCCCAGGTCGCTTTCGGTTCCGCCGGGAGGTTCCGCTTTCGGGCGAAGATGCCGCTGGTGACCATGAGGGCCAGCCCCATGAGGATGCCGGGAAAAACGCCGCCCAGGAAGAGCCCTCCGATGGAAATGCTTCCGGTGATTCCCAGAATGATCATGGGTATGCTCGGGGGAATGATGATCCCGATGGCCCCTGCGGTGCCCACCACGCTGGTGGCCAGGTCCTTCCCGTACCCCTTCTTTTCCATGGCCGGAATGAGGACGCTGCCGATGGCCGCCGTGTCGGCCGCCGTGGAGCCGGAGATGCCGGCGAAGAACATGGCCGCCACGATGCTGATCATGGACAGGCCGCCCCGGATATGGCCCACCAGGCTGGAGGAAAAGGAAATGAGCCGCCTGGAGATGCCGCCGCTCTCCATGAAGCCGCCGGAGAGAATGAAGAAGGGGATGGCGATGAGGGAGAAGGACTCCACGGAGGTATACATGCGCTGGACCACGATCAGGGGATCCATGCTGCCGGCGAAGAGCAGTGCGATTGCCGCAGAAATTGCAAGGGAGAAGGAGACGGGCATCCGGATGACGAGCAGGAGAACGAAGGCCGAGAAAATGGTGACAGTCATGTCAGTCCCTCCACTCCGAATGATGCCGGGAGAACAGGCCGGTGAGATGGTTCAGGGAATGGATCGCCATGAAGGTGCCGCTCAGGGGCAGGATCACGTAGGGGCCGCTCATGGTGAAGGGCATCATGGCCATGAGCTGCCGCTGGTTGAGCTTTACGAGGAAAAGGCCTTTCCAGATCATGAACAGCGCAAAGGCAAAAATCATGGCATAGACCGCCAGGGAAAGGAGTTTCTGGATCTTCTGCGGGAGGCGGACCACGAAGATTTCCACCTCGAAATGGGAAAGTTCCCTCACAGCAAGGCCGGCGCCGAGAAAGCTGAACCAGACGAACATGTACATCAGGAGGGCCTCCGACCACATGATGGGGGCTTTGATGACGAAACGGCTGATGATCTGGAGGAGCCCCAGGACCACCATGACCGTAAGGAGAACGATGAGCATCCACCGTTCCAGCCGCGCCGCGAAGGCATCGAGCCTTTCCATGAACGGTCCGCTCCCCTGCCTTACCTGAGGACGGACATGGGAACGCCGTCCATGTCCGAGAAGGACTGGTTCTCTCCCGCCATGCCCCAGACAAAGCTGTAGCTGGTGCTTCCGACGCCTGAATGGATGGACCAGCTCGGGGAAATAACCGCCTCGCCGCTGCGGACAACGATGTGGCGCAGTTCGGAGGGCCGGCCCATGAAGTGGAAGACCACTCCGTCTTCGGGAAGGTTGAAGTACATGTACACCTCCATCCGCCGTTCGTGGGTGTGGGTGGGCATGGTGTTCCATACGGAGCCCTCGGCCAGTTCCGTCATGCCCATGGAAAGCTGGCAGCTTTTCACCACGTCGGGATGGACGTACTTATTGATCACCCGTTCGTTGCATTCCTTTTTCGTACCCAGGGCCTGCTTCACCGCCATCTCCCTGGTGATGAGGGTGGTGGGCCAGGCGCTGTGGGCCGGGCAGCTGAGGAGGTAGAACTTCGGAGTGCTGCCGGTCTCGGGTTCAAAGGAAACATCTTTCGTCCCCATGCCGATATAGAGGGCCTCGTACCGGTTCAGCCGGCGGGAGGTCCCGTCTGTGACCACCGTACCGGGGTCTCCGATGTTGAGCACCGCCATTTCTCTCCGCTGGAGGAAGAAGTCCACGCCGAGCTCTTTCCCGCCTTTCAGGGAAAGGCTCTTTGACACAGGACAGGCCGAACCGGTGATCATCCTGTCTACGTGGGAATAAACGAGGGGGATTTCATCAGGGGCGAAAAGGCCCCTGATCAGAAACTCGCCGCGGAGGGCTTCGGTGTCGTACCGCTTCACATCTGCCGGGTTGGCTGAATTCCGTACTTCCATCGGTTCTTCCTCCTTGTTGTCCGATTTTCCTGCCTCGCTGCGCCGGTTATCCCCGGTATCCCAGTTCCCTGGAAATGGCCAGGGCCGTCTCCCGGATTTTCGCTCCAAGGGCAAGAGACTGGCTGTCGCTGAAACGATAGGCCGGAGCACTGATGCTCACCGCCCCCACCGGGCAGCCCCTGAGGTCGAGGATGGCGGCCCCCACGCACCGGATGCCCTCCTCGTTCTCCTCCACTTCTTCGCAGAAACCCCTTTCCCTGCCGGCTGCGAGGAGATTTTTCAGCTCTTCCTTGTCAGTGACGGTGTTCTCCGTCCGGGGCAGCAGCTCCGTTCTGTCCAGGTAGGCGTCAAGTTCAGCTTCCGATAGGGCTGCGAGGATCGCCCGCCCTCCGGACGTGCTGTACAGGTCCCGCTTGGCCCCTATGCGGGAACGCATCCCCACGGGATGGGGGCTGTCAAGCTTGTCCAGGTAGTAGGCCTCCCCCCCTTCGAAAATGAAGAGATGGACCGTCTCGTGGCTCTCCTCCCACAGCCGCCGCAGCAAGGGGCGGGAAATCTCCGCGAGACCGGCGCGGTGCCTGTAGGCATCGGCCCAGAACAGGACGGAAGGCCCCATCTGGTACCGTCCGCTGTCGTCCTTCAGGACCACCGAGTAGTCCCGAAGGGTGGAGAGTATGCGGTGGACCGTTGCCTTGGAGAGACCGACGGCATCGGCGATCTCCGTGATACCCACCTGCCTCCGGGACTCGGCCATGAAGCCGAGAACGCTCATCGCCCTGTCGAGAACGCGGATGGAACCGCCGGACTCCTTTCCGCTGCCCTCTTCTTCCTCCTTCAGGCCCTTCACCGTGACGTTCAAAACTTCCGCTGTTGCGGTGCCGTTTCCGACTGCCCTGTTTCTCTTTGTCATAAGAATTCCACCTGCCAAAATGACGATTCTTTGGATGAAACGAATTTCCATTACGTTACGACAGAGGAGGAAGCCTGTCAACTTTATTTTTTTCAATCCATGAAACAAAAAATCAGCCCGTAAAACAGATCCGGCCCGGGAAAGCTTCCGGGCCGGATCTGCAATGGCGCATGTTTCAGGCTTATTTCCTGGGGACACGGGCTTCGAAGAGGGCTCCTGTCTCTGACGGGCGGAAGAAAAGATCCCCTCCTGAGCGGACCAGGATCCGTTTCGCTATGGCAAGGCCGAGACCATACCCTCCCTTGCCCCACTCCCCCCTGGACCGGGAGGCATCTCCCCTCCGGAACCGCTCGAAAAGAACGGGGGCGGTCTCCGGAGAAATGCCGGGACCGTTGTCCGCTACCATGATGCTCCAGAAACTCCCGTCCTCCCGGAGGATCAGGGACACCCTGCCCCCCTCGCTGGCCCCGAACTTCTCCCGGACATATTTCAGGCTGTTTTCCACGAGGTTCGAGAGCGCTCTCGACAGGTCTCCCGTCCTCACCACCGCCGGCGCCCGCGGGGGCACATCCGTTTCGATGGCGATCAGCGACGCGAAGGGATGGCTCCGGCACTGGTCGGCCACAGCCGCGAGGAGGAGGGAAAGATCGGCCTCCTCGGCGTCCCGGAGGGGCGGTTCCGATTCCATCCTCGAGAGCAGAAGCAGATCGTCCACCAGTCTGCTCATCCGTTCCTGCTGGGCGATGATGGAGGAAAGGAACTTTTTCCGCTGCTCCGCCGTCTCCTCCTCCGGTGCCTCTAGAAGGTATTCGGCAGCCGCACGGATGGCGGTCAGGGGAGTCTGGAACTCGTGCCCGGCATCGGCGACAAAATCCCTGCGGGACTGTTCGATCCGCCGCTCCTCGGTAAGGTCGGTGATGACGAAAAGCACCCCCGTCGCCGTCTTCCTGGAGGCTATTCCAAGGCATCGTCCGTCAAGCTCGGGCAGGTCGAACACCCTGCTCTCCTCTCCCCCTTCCAGGGCGGAGAGGATGAGGCCGTACATTTCACCGGAAGGAAGCATCCGCTCCACCGGGGTTCCGGGGGGCACGTCTCCCCTCACGGCAAGCAGCCGGGCGGCGACCCTGTTCATGTACCGGACCCTTCTGCCGTCATCAAGCAGAACGACCCCCACCGGAAGGGCCGTGACGATCCTGGAGAGGTCCTCCCGTTCGGACCGGAGTTCCTCCATGGTGCCCCTGAGCTGGGCGGACATGCCGTCCAGGGCGCTGGAAAGCCGCTGCAGTTCCGGTTCGGCCATGAGGGGGAAGCGGACTTCCTCTCCCTGGGCAATTTTGCCCGCTGACTCGACTACCCGGTCGAGAGGACGGAAAAAGAGGCGGACCAGTCCGGCTCCGAAGGCTATGATCAGCGCCACGGCGACGAGAAGATAGAGAAGAAACCTGTTCCGGGTCTCGGCGAAGGCGGCTGAAAGATGTTCCAGGGGGTAGGCGGACCGGATGACCGCTGTCCGTTCCCCGTCAAGGGAAACCCTCCGGGCGAAATAGAGATAGTGCATGTTCGTGGTGGTGCTGTACCGCAGGGCCGTCCCCTCGCCTCCGGACAGGGCTTCCTTTACCTCGGGCCGTGAAAGGTGGTTGTCCATGGCTGTCGGGTCCCTTTCCGTGTCGGCGAGGACGGCGCCGCGGGCATCCACGAGGGTGACCCTTCCCCTCAGGATCCCCTCCCACCGGGCAAGATCCTTCAGAAAACCGGACACCCCTTCCTTCGACAGCGAGACGGACAGCAGGGCCGTCTGCCGGGAAAGCTCCAGGCCGCTCTGCCTGACGATTCCGTCCCGGACCACTCCGTAGAGCAGGCCCCAGCTGATGCCGAAAGCGCAGAAAACCACTGCGGCCACAAGGAGAATCACCTTTTTTTTCAGGGTCAGCATGGTCGTCATTCCTCCCATACCAGACGGTAGCCCCTTCCCCGGAGGGAATTGACCGCCAGGGCCGGGCGCTTTCCGTCGACGAGCTTCTTCCGGAGGCGAGAAATGTGAACGTCCACCGTCCTTGTGTCGCCGCCGTAGAAGCTCCAGATTTTCGACAGCAGCTCCTCCCTGGGAACGGTACGCCCCATCCTCCTGGCCAGCACTTCGAGGAGGCGGAATTCCGTGGGGCTGAGGTCCAGGGGCGCCCCCCGGAGCAGGGCCGTTTCACCGTCGACTTCTATCCGTAGGCCGCCGTCCTCCACGATTCTGCCGCCTTCTTCCGGGCCGGACCTCCGGAGGAGGGCCTTGACCCGTGCGGCCAGCTCCGCCAGGGAGAAAGGTTTTTTCATGTAGTCGTCGGCGCCGATTTCCAGGCCCTCCACCACGTCCCGCTCTTCTCTCCGGGCGGTGAGCATGAGAACGGGGACGGAAGCGGTCTGGCGGTCCGCCTTGAGTCTGCGGCAGACCTCCCATCCGTCCATCTTCGGCAGCATGAGGTCCAGGATCACCAGGTCGGGCCTCAGGGAGAAGGCCATTTCAAGGGCCCTGTCTCCGTCGGCGGCGGAGGCCGTTTCATAGCCGTGCCGCCGAAGGGTCCGGGACACGACCTCCACGATGGCTTCCTCGTCCTCCACGATAAGTATTCTCTGCCCCGGCACGGCTCACCGCTCCTTCGGACGCCGGAAGGCGGAGGCCTTCACGGTTTTGCCGGTATAGATATAGACCACCCGTTCCGCCACGTTTGTGATGTGGTCCCCCGCCCGCTCCAGGGTTCTGGCCACGTTCAGGAGCTGGGTCGCCTGGCCGATCCTCTGGGGATTCTCCATCATCATGAGCAGCAGTTCCCTCATGATCTGCTTTTCAAGGTCGTCCAGGAAGTCGTCCATGGGAAACACGGCCTTCGCGGCCTCGGCGTCGCCGGTATCGAAGGCGGTGAGCGCTTTTTCCACCATGACGGCGAGGGCGTCCACCATGCGGGGAATGTCGATGAGGGGCTTGATGAGTTCCTTGTCGGCCAGGTCGAGGGCCACCTTGGCGATGTTGCCGCCGTAGTCGCCGATCCGCTCCAGGTCTATGGCCATGTGCATGATGGACGTCACGGCCCGGAGATCCTCACCGAGGGGCTGGTACCGCGCGGTGAAGTGCATGCAGGCGCTGTCCACTCCTTCAGCCAGCTCGTCGAGCTCGTCGTCCTTTTCGATGACGCTGCGGGCGACGGCTGCATCCTGGTTCTTCATCGCCCACACCGCCCTGGAGATGGCTTCCTCCGCCATCCTCCCGAGCCGGAGGATCATCCGCTTCAGCTCTCCGAGGTCCTCCTCAAGCTGTTTTCTCAGGTTGATTTCGTTCATTGCCTCTTCCTCCCCCCTCGGCCCCTAGCCGAACCTTCCGGTGATATAATCTTCCGTCCGCTTGTCCCCGGGCGACGTGAACATTTTCGGCGTGCTGTCATACTCCACCAGGTCGCCCAGGAGGAAAAACGCCGTCCTGTCGGAAATGCGGGCGGCCTGCTGCATGTTGTGGGTCACGATGACCACAGTATAGTTCTTCTTGAGCTCTCTCACCAGCTCTTCGATGCGGGCGGTGGCCAGGGGGTCCAGGGCGCTCGTGGGCTCGTCCATCAGAAGGACGGCCGGTTCCGTGGCTATGGCCCGGGCGATGCAGAGCCGCTGCTGCTGCCCGCCGGAGAGGCCCGTGCCGGGGCTTTTGAGCTTGTCCTTCACCTCGTCCCACAGGGCGGCGCCGGTGAGGCTGCTCCGGACGATTTCGTCGAGCTTTTCCCTGTTCCGGATGCCGTGAAGGCGCGGGCCGTAGGCCACGTTGTCATAGATGGACATGGGGAACGGGTTGGGCTTCTGGAACACCATGCCCACCTTCCGCCTCAGGGCGATCACGTCCGTTCCCCTATCGTAGATGTCGGTGCCGTCGATGCGGATTTCTCCTTCAAACCGGGCGGAGGGGATGAAATCGTTCATCCTGTTGATGCATCTCAGAAACGTGCTCTTGCCGCAGCCGGAAGGCCCGATGAGGGCCGTCACGTTTTTTTCAAGGATGTCCGCGGAGACGTCCTTGAGCACCCGGGCCGCCCCGTAATAGAGATTCACGTTTTTCGCGCTGATCTGTATTTTTTCCATTGTTCTCCCCCTCTTATCGGCGCATTCTCCGGCGAAGCCGGGACCGCATGAATATCCCCACGGAGCAGATTCCCAGGACGAGAAGAAGAAGGACGAGAACCGTTCCGTACTGTATGGGGCGGGTTTCTTCGATGAACGTTCCCGCCGTGGCGAGGACGTAGATGTGGTACGGCAGGGCCATTACCTCGGAAAACAGGCTCTTTGCGATATGGGGGGCGAAAAAGGCCGCGCCTGTGAACATGATGGGCGCCGTCTCCCCCGCCACCCGGCCGATGCTGAGGATGATCCCCGTGATAACCGTGGGGGCCGCCGAAGGAAGCACCACCCGCCGGATGGTCTGCCATTTCGAGGCTCCGAGGGCGTAGGAGCCGTCACGGTAGTCCTGGGGCACGGCGAGAAAGGCCTGTTCCGATGCGGTGACCATGAGGGGCAGAGTCAGGCACGCCAGCGTTAGCGCGGCGGAAAGAAGGCTCGGGCCGAACCGGAAGAGGATCACGAAAAGAGAGAGCCCGAAGAGGCCGAAGACTACCGAGGGCACCCCGGCGAGAGACCGGATGGCGAGCCTGAGGATGCGGGTGAACAGGTCGTCCCGGGCGTATTCGGCGAAGTAGAGCCCCGTGGCCACCCCGACGGGAATGGCGAAGGCCATGGCCACCGTCACGAGCTGCAGGGTCCCCACGAGGGGGGTCATTATGCCTCCCCTGGTCATGCTGTCCCGGGGAGGTTCCAGGAGGAAATCCAGGGAGAGAACGGAATACCCCCGCAGGAAGACAAAGGCCAGGACGGAAAATACAAGTGCGGTCAGTGTTATTCCGGCGGCCCAGCAGAGAAGGGTCATGATTTTGTCCGCTATTCGACGGCGATCCATGCTACCTCACCATCTTTCCCTTTTTCTCGACCCAGGCCGAGAGGAGGTTCACCGTCAGGGTCATGACCAGGAGGATCACGCCTCCGAAAAAAAGAGCGGCGTAGTGGGGAGAACCCACCGGGGTCTCCCCCATTTCGGCGGCGATGGTAGAGGTAAGAGGCCGGACGGGGTCGAAGACGGACAGGGGGATGATGGCCGCTCCGCCCGCGGCCATGAGGACCACCATGGTCTCTCCCATGGCCCGCATGATCCCAAGGAGGGAGGCACTCAGTATTCCCGGAAGGGCCGAGGGGATGACCACTTTCCGGGTGGTTTCCCAGCGGGTGGCTCCCAGGGCGTAGGAAGCGTCCCGGAGATCCTGGGGAACGGCACCGAGGGCTTCCTCGGCAAGGCAACTCACCACGGGAACGGTGAGAATGCCCAGCAGGAGGGACGCGTTGAAGAGGTTCAGCCCCGAAAGCATATCGAAGGTTTCCTGCAGCCACGGGGCGAGGACCACCATGCCGATAAAGCCGAGGACGATGGAAGGGAAGAACCCGAGAAGTTCGAGAATCGGCTTCAGGAGTTCCCGGATCGGCCGGGGTGCCGTCTCCGACACGAAAACGGCGATGAGAAGGCTGAAAGGGACCGCCAGCAGGCAAGACAGCCCCGTCACCGCAAGGGTGGCCGCGATGAGGGGAAACATGCCCAAAACCGGCGGGTTTTCTGCGGGGTACCACAAGTCGCCCCCAAACAGCTCGTTCAGCGTGACGCTCCTGAGCACGGGAAGCCCTTCCCGGAAAAGGAAGTACAGGATGAAGAGCATGACCAGTATTCCCGCGCTTGAAATCCCCTTCACGATGGCTCCCGGCAGCCTGTCTTTCATGACAATCCCTCTTTCATCATTGAATTGGTGCTCCCTCCCCCGGCCGGGGGAGGGAGCACCGGATCCGCTGTCCGATTCCTTCATCCGCTACTTCAGGATCCTGAGGGGCACGAACCCGGTGGAGGCGACCACTTTCTGTCCTTCGTCACCGAGCATGTAGTTCATGAACTTCATGATCTCGCCGGTGGGCCACCCCTTGGTGAACATGTAGAGGAAGCGGGCGATGGGGTAGGAACCGTCAAGGGCCGTCTCGGCGGAACCTTTCTTTCCGTTCACCATGAGGGGCTTCACAGTGTCGTTGATGTAGCCGATGCCGTCGTAGCCGATGGCATACTTGTTCTTTGCCACGGTGGTGAGCATGGCTCCCGAGGAGGCCACGATCAGGGCCCTGGGGGACACTCTTTCCTTCTTGAGAATGATCTCCTGCCAGGTCTCGTAGGTGCCGGAACTCGTGTCCCGTCCGACCACGGCGATGGGCTTGTCCTCTCCGCCCACGTCCTTCCAGCTGGTGATCTTGCCGGAGTAAATCGCCTGGAGCTGATCGATGGAAAGATCCTTGACGGGGTTGTCGGGGTGGACGATGGGGAGCAGGGCATCCATGGCCACTGCGAAGGGAACGGGGTATGTGCCCTTCTCCACCGCTGCCTTGACTTCGTCCTGCTTGATGAACCTGGAGGAATTGGCGATGTGGGTGGTTCCGTCGATGATGGCCTTGATTCCGTTGCCGCTGCCGCCGCCGGAGACGCTGATCTTCACGCCTTCGTTTGCCGCCATGTACTTCTCCGCCGCCGCCTGGGCGATGGGAAGGACCGTGGTGGAGCCGTTCATGACGATTTCAGCCCCGAAGGCCATGCCCGAAAGGGAGAGGATCGCTATTCCCGCGAGAACCGCTGCCGTTTTTCTCATTGCGAAAGAACCTCCTTGATTTTTTTCTGTCTGTTCGCCGGAGACCATCCCCGGCCGATAATGAAAGTATAGGCAGGATAGGTAACGGATGCAGCACGAGAATGTAACGGTTGTGAAACATCTTCGGCATCTCTCCCGTGCATGATATATAATGTAGGGACAAAACTCTCCGGAGGTGTTTTCATGGTGAACAGCAGACAGCCCGATAAAATTCTCGGTGTACTCGGCGGCATGGGGCCGGCGGCGGCGGCGGAGTTTCTCCGTCTCCTGGCGGAGCGGGCGCCCGTCTCCCGGGACCAGGAGCACGCCGTGACCTACCTGCTCTCCGACCCCCAGGTGCCCGACCGGAGCAGCGCCATTCTCGGCACGGGGGAGGACCCCACGGAGCGGCTGAAGAAGAATCTCCTCACCCTTGCGGGGTGGGGAGCCGACGTCCTTGCCGTACCCTGCAACACGGCCCATTTCTTCATCGATCGCTTCCGGGAGGAGCTGCCGGTACCCCTCATCCACATCATCGACGAGACGGTGGGGGCCGCCGGAAGGATGAGTCCTGCGGGTGCGTGGCTCCTGGCCACCCGGGGGACCATGGACAGCGGGCTCTACCAGCGCTACGGAGAGAAGAGAAACTACCCCTTTTTCGTTCCGTCCCTGGAAGTGCAGCAGAAGGTGCAGGAAAGCATCGAGCTGGTGAAGTCGAACAGAAAGGCGGAGGGAGGGGAACTGCTGAAAGGCGTGGTGCTGGAGCTGTGGGAGGAGAGGGATCTCCCCATATGCGCGGCCTGCACGGAGCTTCCCCTGGCCTACGACGCGTCGGGCCTTCCCCAGGAGAAGACCGTGTCCAGCCTGGGAGCCCTCTGCGAGGCCTGTCTCCGGGCTCTCTATCCCTGACGGAGGAAAAAGAAGGGCCTCTCCGGCATTTCCGGGGAGGCCCTTCTTTTGTGGTCTCCTATTCCCTTACGATGTCGATGACCGTCACTTCGGGCGGGGTGAGGAACCGTATGGGAGGCCCCCAGGTTCCCGTGCCGTTGTTCACGTAGATCCGGCTCTGCCTCCCGGGAGAAGCGGCATGAGCCTGCCCGCTCCTCTCCGGGGGGACGATGGCCCGAAGACCGGGGCGGTAATCGTAGACCGCCCTGGTCGCCCAGTAAAAGGGCCAGATCTGGCCGCCGTGGGTATGCCCCGAAAGCTGGAGGTCAAACAGCCCCACAGCGTCGGAATCGACATAGGGCTGGTGCTTGAGGAGCACCACGAAGCGGTTCGGAGGCATCCCCGCCAGGACGGACGCATCCGGCACGCCGGGGTGGCCGTACCGCCTGGCCGCCCTGTCGTCCACCCCGGCAAGGATGACGCCCCCGGCTCGGACAGCCTCGTTCCGCAGAACCCTCAGCCCGGCATGTTCCTTGAAGGCCAGAGCCTGACCGATGCCCGCATGGTATTCGTGGTTTCCCGTCACGGCGTAGATGCCGTGGGGCAGCTTCAGTCCCCGGAAGAGGGCGACCTCGGCCTGTCGCTCCTCCATGTCTCCGTCCACAAGATCCCCGGTGATGACGAGCATGTCGGGTTCCACGGCCTTCACTGCGTCCAGCATGGCGGCCAGCCGCTGCTCCTGGATGATCCACCCGAGGTGCACGTCGGAGAGCTGGGCGATGCGGACACGGTCCACCCCCCGCGGCAGCTTCGCTGTGGGGATGGTGATGGTGACCGTCCTGATGTTCAGCGCCTCGAACCAGCCGTAGACGCAGATGGAAAGAGCCGCTGAGACTGCAATGAACGCCCGGAGCTTCGGAGAACCGAGCAGTTCGCCGAACCGTGAGGAGAGGAGCCCGTCGAGAATATAGAAGAGGAGCCTCACCATGTCGATGAGGACGAACCAGGCGAAGGTCATGAAGATGAAGGCCATCCACACGTATCCCGAGCAGGACAGAACCTTCCGGAGGGTGTGGGCATCCCCGAAATCGAAGAGCCAGAGGGCCCGTGCGCCGACGATCATGGCAAGAGACACCAGGATGAAAAGGGCGGTCCATTTCCAGCCCCGTCCTATGGCGCTTCTCAGCTTGAAGTAGACAAAAACGTGCATGCTTCCGTAAATCAGCATGTAGAGCGAAAAAAACACGGCAAAGCTCCGGCTCATTCTCCATTCCTCCCTGCACTTCCGGCGGAAAATTTAGAGGAATATTATAGCAGTATCCCCCGCCTCCCCGAATCGGCAGGAGAACGGATCATTCCGTTCATCCTCCCGGCAGGCTTGTTTTCCTCCGGGCAAGGACCAGACCGGCCAGGGCGATGGCCCCCGAGAGGGCCAGCCCCGGCAGCAGGGGATCCATGCCCTTGAAGAACGCCGCCCCGATGAAGACCCCCGCAAGACCGCAGGTTCCGGAAAGAAGGCTCCAGACGGCGGGCAGCCTTCCGGGCAGGAACACGGCGGCGATGAGAGGAATGATGATGCCCGCCCCCTTGATGCCCATGCCGAGATAGGCCCACTGGAGGATCATGCTTTTTCCCGCCGCGAGGGCGATCAGGCCTGCGGCGATGACAGTTCCGAGGACCGTGATCCTGCTGGCGAGGAGGATTTTCCCATCGTCATAGGCGGCCGCCCGCTTCGTCTTCAGGTACATGTCCCTTGTGAGGTTCGTGGCCACACCGAAGGTGATTCCCACCGAGGTTCCCAGGACGGTGATCATGATTCCCGACCAGAGGAGCCCGGCGGCGAGGGGGTGAAAATAGGTGCGGATGAAAAAGGGAAGGGCCTGGGATGCTTCCACGGCCACCCCGGAGTTCCGGAGTGCCAGGCCGATCCAGACGCCGAGAAGCCCCAGGGGCGGGGTTATCAGGGAGGTCCAGAGGCACCCCTTCCGGGCGGTGGCGTCGGAGGAGGCGGCGTAGACCGCCTGGATGTAGATCTGGCCGCACAGGACGCCGCAGAGCAGCGATGTGAAGGCGCCGAGGTCCTTTGCCACGCCCCGGGCAAAGATGTTGAAGAAGGGATCGGCGGGAAGGGAGCGCATGAGCACGGAAGGCGTCTGTCCCGAGAGGAACGCTGCCCCGACGCAGAGGATCATGACCCCGTAGAGAAAGATGATCTTCACCTTTCCCAGCCTGCTGAAGCTCTTGATCCCTCCCCCGTAGGCAAAGGCCAGGATGAGCACCGCCATGAAAACGGCGGACACCCAGGCGGGGAAGGGGAAGACCGAGCCCAGCAGGGCCGTCCCGGCGAGGAACTGGGCGATGAGGGCGATGAAGGATCCCAGGGCGGTGGCCACGGCGGAGAGAAACGCCGATCCCTGCCCGAAATGACGGCCGAGGAACTGGGGAAGGGTGATGAGCTCCGTCGCTCTCAGGGGCTTGACGAACCACAGTCCCATGATGAGGCAGCCAATGCCGCCCCCCAGGGTGAACCACCAGGCGGACAGGCCGTAATGGTAGGCCATCTGCACCGTGCCGACGGTGGAAGAGCCCCCCACGAGACTGCCGAGGATAATGCCGGAAACGCCTCCGGCGGTCGCTTTTCTGCTGGCTACCGAATACTCCGAGGAAGAGCTCACCTTTCCGGAGGACAAAATGCCGAAAAAGAAAAAAGCAGCCAGAATGCCGAGAGCTGACGCGATGAACATGAAGACACCTTCTTTACTTATTGTGCACGGCGGTCATTTCCGCCTGCCGTATACTTCTTCCATTTCCTGTATCCTGGCTTCCGTCAGGGGCCGGGGCGATCCCATGGTGTGGGTGATCCAGGTCATTTTTGCCGCCGCCTCGAGGAGCTCCAGTCTGTCGAAGGCCTCGAAGAGGGTCCGCCCCACGGTAAGAACTCCGTGGTTTTCCATTATCACGGCGTTTCCTCTCCTCGCCGCCTCGCCGACGATCCGGGCGAGGTCCTTCGTCCCCATGAGGGCGTAGGATGCCCTGACCGGCTTCCCCAGTACATGCCAGGTTTCGGCGGTGAGCCGGGTATCGATGTCCGTGCCGAGGGCGGCGAAGGCGGAAGCCGTTACGGGGTGGGCATGGACGACGCCGTTCACGTCGGGGCGGTTCCGGTAGACTTCCAGGTGCATCTCCGTCTCGATGCTGAGCTTCAGCCCGGGGAGAAGTTTTTCCCCTTTCAGGGTCACGGCCCCGATTTCTTCGGCGGTGATTTCTCCCTTGTCCGTCCCCGATGGGGTTATGAGAATCACGCCGCCGGCCCGGAGACTCACGTTTCCGCCGGAACAGGTGGTCAGGCCCTGGCGGTACAGCCGTCTCATTATGGAGGCGACCTGTTCCCTTTCCGCTTTCCAGCCGGTTGCCATGAGCAATCATCTCCTTGATCGGTCATCATACTGTATACTACCATAAAGAGGGAGGGGAAAGAACGGATGATGGAAGAAAGAGAAGGAACCGTGTCCATAATCTACCGGGATCCATGGTTCCTGGCGGTGCACAAGCCGGCGGGCATGCTGGTCCACCGGTCTCCCCTGGATACCCGGGAGACCAGGTTCGCCCTCCAGGAAGCACGGAACCTTGCCGGCTGCAGGCTCTACCTCCTTCATCGGCTGGACCGCCCCACCTCGGGTATTCTGCTCTTCGCGGCGGAAAAGGAAGCGGCCCGGAAGGGTGCTGAACTGTTCCGGAACGATGGAGTGGAGAAGGTCTACCTCGCCGTTGCCAGGGGCTGGGTGCCGGAGGAAGGGATCATCGATCATCCCCTGGCCGATGACCTGGGAGGCCTCAGGAACTCCGGCGGACGCACCGGGACGGTCAGGGAAGCCCGGACCGCCTTTCGGTGCCTTGCCTGTGCGGAACTTCCTTTCGCCGTGTCGAACCATCCCACCACACGGTACTCCCTGGCGGAAATCCGGCCTTTCAGCGGGAGGCGGCGGCAGATCCGGAGGCACTTCAAGCATATTTTCCACCCGATCGTGGGTGATACCACCTATGGGGAGGGGCGGCACAACCGGTTCTTCCGGGAGCGGTTCGGCTGCATCCGGCTGATGCTCGCGGCGGTGAAGCTGTCGTTCTGCCATCCCTTCACCGGTGAGAGGGCGGAGATTTTCTGCCCGCCGGAGGAGAGTTTCCTCTCCGTCGCGGGGGCCCTCGGATGGGAAGAGGCCGCTCTCCGGAATCCGGAAAGCGGCCTCCGCTGATTCAGGCCAATCACGAACCGACGAAGGCGGTCTTCCGGGTCGGTTTGGGAGCCTTCACCACCATAAACCGGAGATCGGCGTCGCTGGTGTTGTACCAGCAGTGCATAATGTCCTTCGGACTTTCGATGAGGGTATCCCTGCCCACTTCCTGCTTTTCTTCCCCAACCTCGACGGTTCCCTTCCCCTCGAGGACGTAGAACGCCACGTCCACCGGGGTGACGTGCCGCTTCATGGACTGGCCGGGTTTCAGGGTGATCACCGTGATGACGGCGTCGTCGGTGTCGTAGATGTTTCGGGCGTCCACTCCGTGGGCGTTACCCATGGTACCCAGGTCTGCAAGATTTCTCGCGATCATGCTGTCTCCTCCTCTGGCTGTCTGGTCTGTTTGAACTCCAAAGAACGGCCTTCACCGGCCGTTTCCTCCGTTTTCCCGTCCCGGATATGGTATATCCTCCGAAAAGTTGGGATGATCTTCTCATCATGGGTGACCACGATGATCGCCGTCTCGTACTGCTTCGCCATGTCGTTCAGTATGGAGATCACCGAAAGGGCGCGCTCGCTGTCAAGGGGTGCCGTGGGCTCGTCGGCCAGGATCACCGGCGGCCTGTTCGCCAGGGCCCGGGCTATGGCCACCCGCTGCTGCTCACCCCCCGAAAGCTGGGATGGCATGGCGGAAGCCCTGTGCCCCACGTCCAGCGCTTCCAGGAGTTCCATGGCCCGTTTCCTGGACTCTCCGTCGGAACGGCCCGCCAGCATGGGCAGCAGGGCCACGTTGTCCGTCACGTCGAGGAAGGGAATGAGGTAGGGGGCCTGGAAAATGAACCCGATCCTGTCTCTGCGCAGGGCCCTGAGGTCTTTTATTTTCCACTTCCCGTCATAAATGACGTCGTCTCCGAGGGTCATGCGGCCGGCGGTGGGCTCGATCACGGCGCCGAGACACTTGAGCAGGGTGCTTTTTCCCGACCCGGAGGGACCGATGAGGCCCACCACCTCTCCGGGCGATACCGCCATGTCCACGCCCTTCAGGGCGTCCACCGCCGTCTCCCCCGATCCATACCGCTTGCGCAGTCCTTCTATGGTAATGCCCTGTTTCTGCCGGTCAGCCATGTCAGCCTCCGATGGCCTCTGCCGGGTCCACCTTGAGCGCTGCCCGGATCGCCAGGATGCTGGCGAGGACGCACATGATGATCACCGCCGCGAACCCGGTCACCGCGTCCCGGGCCTGCAGAAGGACGAACTTGGGGAAAAAGGGGGCCCAGAAGGTGGCCGAAATCTTCCCTATCATGAATCCGAGGACGCCGAGGGCCACCGCCTGCTGGAGGATCATGGCCACGATGGTCCGGTTCTTCGTCCCGATGAGCTTCAGCACCGCGATCTCCCGGATTTTCCCCAGGGTGAGGGTGTAGATGATGAAGGCCACGATGGCGGCGCTCACGACGGCAAGAATCACGAGGAACATGCCGATCTGCCTGGACGACGTGGCGATGAGCTTGCCGAGAAGAATGTCCTCCATCTGCTCTCTCGTATATACTTCAAGGCGCAGCCACCGGCGGATATGAGCCGCCGTCTCTTCGGGGCCCGCCCCTGGCAGGAGACGCACAAGGACCGCGTTCACATTGAGATTGGCGCTCTGGGAGGCGATGACGCTCTCCAGGAGCCCCGGCACCCCCGGCCTGTTCAGCGACGGGTTCGATGCCGTACGGCGGCGCTGCTGCAGAATCGAGTCGTTGTCCTTGAGGAACTGGGCCTCCTGGGCATCCTTCAGCGGAATGAAGATCATGGGGTCCCCTCCGGAGGAGACCATCCGGCGGGTAAGGCCCACCACCGTATAGGTGTTCCTCCTGATACGGATTTCGTCACCGGTGCGAAACCCCGTGGCCGCGTCGGCCACGGCTTCGTAATGGCTGCGGGTGATATGCCGTCCGGCCGTCAGGTAGCCCGGCTGTCCCGGAGATCCCGGCATGCCCGGGTCCACCCCAACCACCATGGCCCGCACGTCCTCCGTGCCTCTCCTGACCTGCGTCGTAAGGTAGGTGACGCTCGAAACCGCCTCTACGCCGGGCATTCCAGCCACGCTCCTCCATGCGTCATCGTAAATGCTGGAAGACTCCGCGTACGGGCCGAGAGTCTCCTGCTGCACGACCCAGAGGTCGGCCCCGCTGTTGTCGAGGAGAACCATGGCGTCATCCACCATGCCACGGTAGACGCCGCCCATGGTGAGCGTCACGCCGATAAGGAGCCCCAGCCCCAGGCCGGTGAGAGTAAACTTTCCCCACCCGTGGAGAATATCCCGGCCCGCGAGGCTGATCATGGCTTCATCCCCTCCAGGGTTTCGAGGACCTTCACCCTGCTCTTCGGCGTCAGGGCCCGTGTACTGTACACCACCACACGTTCGCCCTCTTCGAGTCCTTCCAGGATCTGCACTGTTCCGGCCAGGTCGCGCCGTCCCGTCCTTACGGGCCGGAAAACGATGGAGCCGTTTTCGATAACCCACACGCCAAGCCTGCCGCCATATCGCTGCAGCGCTCCATCGGGAACGACCGGCGTTTCGGAAAGGGGAGGGAGATTCACGGTCACCTCCGCAAGCTCCCCGAGAGGAGGAAGAGGGTCGGGGATCGTCCCGAAAACCGCTTTCGCAACCATTTCCTCGGTTACGGGATCCGCTACGGGCTCCACCCGGAGAATGGTTCCCCCGTGCACTCTCCCGTTCCCCGACCGGAGCACGATGTCCGCCGGAAGGCCGGCCCTGAGGCCCGAGGCCGCGGCCTGGTCGAAGCGGACCGAAATCCGGATGCTTGCCGTATCGATTATTTCAACCACGGACTGCCCTGCCACGGCTGTCGTGCCTGGTTCGGCCGCCCTGGCCGACACAAGCCCCGCGGCGGGCGCAAGGAGGTCAAGATTCTCCATCTGGGACGCCAGGGCCGCCAGGTCTGCCTTCGCCCGTTTCAGTTCGGCCCGGGAGGCCTGGAGGTCCGCATTCGCCGACGCCCAGGCAGCCGCCGTCACCAGCCTTTCCTGGCGCTTCGCCTCGGCGGCGTCCACGCTCACCGCCCCCGACTTCAGGAGATTGTCGTACCGTTTCGACTGGGCCTGGGCATACTCTTTCCTCGCGCCGGTCTCCGACGTCCTGGCGGAAGCGGCCCGAACTGAAGCCTCGAGCCTGGCTATTTGGGCCTCCTGGGCTGCCCTCCGCTGGTCGAGATCCACCGGGTCCATGACGGCTACCTTCTGCCCGGCCTCGACCCTGCCGCCCACCTCGACGAAAACTTCCCGGACCCTTCCCGGCGACGTGGGACCCACCCGGAAGACCGCTCCCGATTCCACCACCCCTATGCCATAGAGCGCCGGGGCAACGGACTGCTTTTTCACGGCTGCTGCCGTCACGGGCACCGGCGCCAGGGGCCCCGACCGCATCATCACGTACAGGAAAAGTACCGTCAGGCCGATGACGCCCGCGAGAAGGAGAACCGTCCGCCAGACTCTTTTCATCGCGCATCCCCCGCTTCGATGCCCCGCCGGAAGAGCGAGAAGGCCGCCGGGGCGTTCTTTGAGACCGTCTCCCGGGATCCCGAGAGGAACGACTGGAGCACGAGCCCCTGGATGATACCTACGAAGAGGCTCGCGGCCGTCCCGGCGTCGAAAGCTTGTGAAAGCTGTCCTGTGGCCTGGCCTTCCCTGAGAATGGCCCGGAGGCGTGTTCCGTACCCTTCCATAAGTTCTCTCGCCCGTTCCCGGGCCGGGCTGTCCCCGGGGCGCTGCAGCTCGCCGAAGAAAATTCCCGGCACGCCGGGGTATTCGGCAATAAAACCGATATGGGCAAAGAAAACAGCCTCGAGGGCATCCAGGGGTGTCGGGGAGGCTGCTGCCGCCGCCTCCAGCCTCGACGCCAGGGTCCGGGCCGCCCATGCCATGACGGCTTCCCAGATAGCGTCCTTGCTCGGAAAATGACGGAAGAGGGCGCCCTGGGTCAGCCCCATGCGCTCCGCGATGGCGGCGGTGGTGATCTCCGAGGGGTTTCCCTCCGCGGCGAGGGTGAGGACGGTTTCCACGATCACGGCACGCCGTTCTTCCGCAGGAAGATATTTTCCCTTCATTGCCATTGAGCTGCACCTTCTTCTTTTTTAAAGATAGTAATTAGTCACTATCTTATTCTTCCTTTCCTGTTCTGTCAAGGGAGATCAAAACATCCCGAACCGCAGAAAGAGGGGAATGTCGCCTTTTGCCCTGCAGCACTCCCTGTGCAGGGATACACTGCAGTTATGGAGATCACTGCGTCCGTGCCCGAAAAGTGTTCCCCCCCGCTTCCTCTCTTTGTCCGTCCCAAAAAATGAATTTTATTTTTTCCTATTGACGTTTAAAAAACTAAGGTTTAGAATCTCTCCTGTTTTTATAAATTTTTGTTTGGGAGGAATGTGATATGACAACAAAAGTTCAGTGCATCGTCTGCGAAGGGGACGTCACCCTGCCCGCCGAAGTTATGGAGGGTGAGCTTCTGACGTGCCCGGACTGCGGCACGGAGCTCGAGATCGTTTCCCTGAACCCGGTCACCGTGGCCGAGGCCCCCGAAGTGCAGGAAGACTGGGGAGAATAAATGTCCCGCCTTTTTATCTTCTATACAAGGCTCAGAACTGAAGAGAAACTGCTCTTCCAGGCCGCGGAGAAGAAAGGCATTCCCTTTTCGGCGGTGAACCTCTCCGACGGACTCTGGCCGAACGTCCCCGGAGAAGCAGGCGACTCCGCACTGTGCCGCTGCGTGAGCCAGACCCAGAACTCGGCTCTGGCGGTGCTCCTGGAATCCAGGGGGGTGCTGACGATCAATTCCTCGGAGGTCATGGCCCTCTGCGGCGACAAGATCGCCACCGCAGCGAGGCTCTCGGCAGCCGGAATCCCCCAGCCGGACTACGCCGTGGCCTTTTCGCCGGAAGGAACCCTCGAGGGGGCTGAGCGCCTCGGCTACCCGCTGGTCCTCAAGCCCGCCACGGGCAGCTGGGGCCGGCTTCTGGCGAAGATCAACGACCGGGATGCCCTCGAAGCGGTGGCGGAACACAAGGCCCACATGGGCGCCGCCCATTCGGTGTTCTTTCTCCAGGAGTACGTGGAGAAAAAGGGGTTCGACCTGAGGGCGACCCTTCTCGGCGGAGAGGTGCTCACCGTCATCAAGCGGTGCAGCGATCACTGGATCACGAACACCGCCCGGGGCGCGACTCCCGGCAGATACCCCCTCTCGCCCGAGATCAGGGAACTTCTCGGAAGGGTCCAGAAGGCCATCGGCGGCGAAGTCCTCGCGGTGGACCTCTTCGAGAAACCGGAAGGCGGCTGGATGGTGAACGAAGTGAACGGCCAGCCCGAGTTCCGCAGCTCCGACGGCGAACTCACGGGCGTGGACATCGCCGGCAGCCTTGTGGAACATGCATGGTCCCTTGTGTCCGGGGCCGGCGGGGCCGAAGGATGAGCTCCGTGGTCCGGGCAGTCGTCTGGGGAGCGAACGGCATGGCGGGAGGAGAGGTCCTGAGGATTCTCGCGGGACACCCCTCCATACGAGTGGAAGGGGCGGTTTCCCGGAGCCGTTCCGGCCAGCCGGTCTGGCATACCCACCCCCATCTCCGGGGGAGTTTTCCGGAACTGGCTTTCTGCAGTCCCGAAGAGGGAAAGGCGACGGGCGCGGACATCGCCTTCCTGGCCCTCCCCCACGGGACATCCGCTCCCCTGATCCGGGAATGCCTCGACAGGGGGATGAAAGTGGCCGATCTTTCCGGGGACGTCCGCCTCAGGAATCCGGCTGATTATGAACAATGGTACGGTTCGGCTCCCCTTTTTCCCGAACTGCTGGACAGGGCGGTCTACGGCCTTCCGGAACTGTACCGGGACAAGCTGAAGGGAGCGGACCTGGCCAGCGGTGTGGGATGCAACGCCTCCTGCTCCATCCTCGGCCTGTACCCCCTGGCCCGGGCCGGGCTGATCGGCGACGTGAGGATCGAGGTCCGGGTGGGATCCTCCGAAGCAGGAGCGACGCCCACCACAGGAAGCCACCATCCTTTCCGGAGCCGGGCCCTGAGGGTGTACGAGCCCTTCCGCCACAGGCACCTCGCCGAGATCCTCCAGGAGCTGAATCTCTCCGAGGAAGGAGTGACCCTGACCATGACGGCGGTGGAGATGATCCGTGGGGTCCAGATGATCGCCCACGTGAACCTCTCCCGCAGGGTGAAGGAAGCGGAGCTGTGGAAGGCCTACCGGAGCGCCTATTCGGGAGAGCCCTTCGTCTCCCTCTGCCCCGCCAGGCCGTCCCATCTCCGCCTGCCCGAACCGAAGCTCGTCGCGGGCAGCAACCAGGCCCTCACCGGCTTCACCCTTCACGAGGACGGCACGAGGCTCGTGGTGGTGACCGCCATCGACAACCTTATGAAAGGGGCCGCGGGAAGCGCGGTCCAGTCGGCGAACCTTCTGCTGGGACTGGACGAGACTGCCGGCCTCGGAATGCTGCCGGTCTACCCGGCATAACGACTGCGGGAGGAATGACCATGAATCGCCGGATACAGCGGGGCGTCGTCAAAATAGGAGGGGCCAGGGGAAATGCCTTCGGCTCCCTCCTCGAAGAGATAAAGGAACGGATGGAGCGGGGCGAACAGTGGATCCTCACCCACGGGGCCAGTTCCATGATGGAGGACCTTTCCCGGGCCGCCGGAACGGAACCCGTCTACGTCACAAGCCCCGGAGGCTTCAGAAGCCGTTTCGTGAGCGAGGGGGAGCTGGCCCTCTTTGAGGCCGCCTGCTGCCGGTTTTCCGTCCGGCTCGCGGGAACCCTGGGGAAAATGGGGATTCATGCAGTTCCTCTCTACCCGCCCGCCTCGAAGGGAGCAACGGCAAAACGGAAGGACGCCCTCCGCTCGGTGGAGGACGGAAAGGTCCGCATCCTCCGGGGAAACTACAGCGGCTCCATCGTGTCCTTTGACCCAGTGGACATCCATGCCGTATGGGAAAGGGGCGGCCTGCCCCTTCTCCCGCCCCTCGCGGCGGACGACTCGGAAAGCGGACGGATTCTCAACGTGGACGGCGACCGACTCGCCGCAGCAGCAGCCGCAGCCGTGGGAGCGGATGTCCTGGCCATCCTGAGCAACGTGCCGGGGCTGCTCCGGGATCCGGGAGACCCGGCGTCGAAAATCGACGAGGGGAGCCTGGACGGATGGGACGACCTGGAACACTTCGCCCGGGGCAACATGAAGCGGAAGCTCCTGGCCGCCAGGGAAGCCCTTGAAGGTGGCGCGGGGGCCGTGGTGATAGCCGACAGCCGTGCTCCGTCGCCGGTTGAATCGGGCCTGTCCGGAGGAGGAACCCTGCTGTGTCGGGGATCTATGGCAGCCGCGGGCTGACGGTGGTCTCCGGGGCGGGGGCAGCCGTCCGGGACGACCGGGGCAGGGAATACCTGGACTTCTACTGCGGGAGCGGCGCGGCCCTCTTCGGCCACTGCCACCCGGTGCTCGTGGAGGCCCTGCGGAAAGCGGCGGAGTCCCCCTGGACGGTGGGGCCGGGAATGGGCTCCCCGGCCCGGGATGCCTTCCGGCAGCGCATTTCGGAGGAACTGCCCGGTCATGCCGTCTTCTTCTGCAACAGCGGCACCGAATCGGTGGAGGCGGCCCTCAAGCTGGCCCTTTCCCTCCGTCCGGACAGAAAGAAGGTGCTTGCCCTGCGGCGGGCCTTCCACGGGCGGACCCTGGGGGCCCTTTCCCTCACCTTCAACCCCCAGTACCGGAAGGACTGGACCCGTATTCTCGCCCCGGTGACCCACGTGATGCCCGGGGAGCTCCCCGGCGCGGTGGACGGGGACACAGCGGCCGTCTTCGTGGAGCCCGTCCAGGGAGAGGGCGGTGTCTATCCTCTCGCCCCCGGACTGGGCGCCCGGATAACGGAAGCCTGCCGGGAAACCGGGGCCCTCCTTGTCTGCGACGAAATCCAGAGCGGGTGGGGACGGTGCGGCAATTTCACCGCCTCTCCCGGCGCGGGTCTCGATCCCGACATTCTCTGCTTCGCCAAGGGCGTAGCAGGAGGGCTCCCGGCAGGACTGACCCTGTGGAAACGGGAGCTGGGAGATTTCCCCCCGTCGGGCCACGGCTCCACCTACGGGGGCGGCCCCCTCGCCGCGGCGATGGCGGACGCTTCGCTGAAGCTGCTGAAGGACGAAGGGTACCCTGCGAAGGCGGAAACCCTGGGAGCCTATTTCCGGAACCTCCTTTCGGCAATCGGCTCCCCCCTCGTCGCGGAGGTCCGGGGACGGGGGCTTCTCAACGGCGTGGAGCTCCGGGGAAAGGCTGTTCCGGTGGTGAAGCGCCTGCAGGAAAAAGGGCTCCTGGCCCTTCCCGCGGGACCGTCGGTGGTCCGGTTCCTTGCCCCCTTCACCGCGGAAAGGAACGATTTCGACCGGGCGGCGGCCCTCTTTGCCGAAACCCTGGAGGAGGGAGCGGAATGACCGCCCCGGTGTCCGTTCTTTCCCGGCTGGTGTCCATTCCGAGCACGAGCGGCCGGGAGGAGGCTGCCTGCTCCTACCTCGCCGGAGTTCTGCCCTCCCTCGGGTGGGAGCGGGTCGAGACGGACGGCTCGGGGAGCGTGGTGGCCCGGCGGGGCAGAGGCCCGAAGGAGCTGGTGCTCCTCGGGCACATCGACACCGTGCCCGGAGGTCCGGAACACCGCCTTGAAGGGGACGTTCTCTGGGGGCGGGGAACGGTGGACGCCAAGGGTCCCCTGTGCGCCTTCGCGGCGGCGGGCGGGCGGGTTTTCCTCCCCGGGGACTGGACCGTCACCCTCGTGGCCGCCACCGGGGAGGAGGCCGACTCCCGGGGCGCCCTTCACCGGATTCCCAGGCACCGTCCAGCCGCCTGCATCATCGGGGAACCCTCCGGAACGGACGGGGTGACCATCGGCTACCGGGGCAGCCTCCGGGCGGTGCTCGCCGCCTCCGACGGAGGAGCCCACAGGAGCGGCGACGCGGGGCCCATTACAGGGGTCCTCCGGTGCGCCGCCGACATCCTGGACCTGGTGGACAGCCTGGACGACCCCGCGCTGCCGGTCATCCGCCGCCCCTCAGGCGCCGTGGTCTCCATGGAGGGAAGGGAACAGGGGGAGCGGTCCGGAACGGCGGAGCTCGACATCCGCCTTCCCGAGGGCAGCAGCCCTGAGGAGTGGATGGAGTTGCTCCGGGGGGCCGCCGCACGGCGGGGGGTGTCCATTTCGTTCCGGGGCGTGACGCCGCCCCACGTGGAGGACAAGAACAACCCCGTGGCCCGGGCCCTCCGCCTGGCCATCAGGAAAAACGGGAATGCGCCCCGGGTCCTGGCCAAGGGAGGCACGGCGGACTTCAACCTCGCGGCGGCGTGGAACTGCCCCATAGCAGCCTACGGGCCCGGCGACAGCAAACTGGACCATACGTCCGAAGAACGGATCTCCCTTGCCGATTTCTCTGCCTCCGTGGCGGTCCTCGACGGGGCCCTTCCCCTCATACTGGCAGGATAAAAAAACCGGAGGGGCTTTCGCTCCCTCCGGTTCCGTTGTGCCGGAAATGGGGATCAGAAGACGGCGTAGTCGGCGTCCTTCGGGTCGGCGATGAACATGTGCCCCGGCGCGTGGGTGATGCAGAAGGGGGGCTTCACATCCATGATGGCGGCCTGGGGCGTGCAGCCGCAGGCCCAGAAGACGGGCACCTCTCCCGGGTTGATGTCCACTGGGTCGCCCATGTCGGGCTTGTTCACGTCGGCGATGCCGATGAGAGACGGATCACCGATGTGGACGGGTGACCCGTGGACCGCCGGGAAGCGTCCCGTGCACAGGACCGCCTTGGGAACCTGGGCGGCGGGGATGGGGCGCATGCTCACCACCATGGGGCCCTTCAGGGCTCCGGCGGGGGCGCACTGGATGTTGGTGATGTACATGGGAACGTTCCGGTTCTGCTCGATGTGGCGCACCGGAATGCCCGCCTCGAGCAGGGCCCCCTCGAAGGAGAAGGAGCACCCCAGGAGGAAGCCCACCAGGTCGTCCCTCCAGTATTTCTTCACGTCCGTGGGTTCCTCGACGCACTCGCCGTTCACCCACACCCGGTACCGGGGAAGGTCCGTGGAGAGATCGGCCCCCGGGGCCACAATCTTCGGCTCGGGATTTCCCGGCTCGGTGACGTCCAGGATGGGACAGGGTTTCGGGTTCCTCTGGGCGAAGACGAGGAAATCGTAGGCCAGGTCTTTGGGCAGGATCACCAGGTTCCCCTGGACGTGTCCCTTGCACATGCCCGGTGTGGGGAGAGTCCACTTTCCCTCCCGGATCATCTGCCGGACTTCCCTGGGCGAAACGCCGGCGTAGTCGAAGGCCTTCATCCCTTCAGCACCTCCCGTATTTTTCTCACTTCCACCCCGTTCTCCTCAAGGGCTTTCCGGATATGACGGGCCATCTCCACCGCCGCGGGGTTATCTCCGTGGAGGCAGATGGAATGGGCCGTGAGGTGGATGTCCTTTCCTTCCGCAGAGCGGATGACCCCCTCCTTCACGAGACGCACCATGCGCCCCCCCGCTTCCTTCAGGTCGTGGACGAAGGCACCGGGTTTGCTTCTCGGGACGAGGGAGCCGTCGTCCATGTACCCCCGGTCCGCGAAGGCCTCGGCGGCATACAGGACTCCCTCTTCGGCGGCTGCCTGCTCGAAGAGGGAGTTGGCCAGGCCGAGGAGAATGAGGTCTCCCCCGGCGTCCTTCGTCGCCCGGGCAATGGCCTTCGCCAGGGCAAGGTCCTTGGCCGCCTGGTTGTACAGGGCCCCGTGGGCCTTGACGTGCTCCAGGGGCACTCCCTGGGCCGCGCAGACCGCCTGGAGGGCGCCTATCTGGTAGAGGGTATAGGCATAGGCTTCGTCGGGCGTGACGGCCATGGTGCGCCGCCCGAACCCCTGGAGATCGGGATGCCCGGGGTGGGCTCCCACGGCCACGCCGGCCGCTTTCGCGGCCTTCACCGTTTTGATCATCACTTCCGCGTCCCCCGCGTGGAAACCGCAGGCCACGTTGGCGGAACAGACGCTTTCCATGACCTCGGCGTCCATGCCCATCTTCCACGGGCCGAAGCTCTCGCCGAGGTCGCTGTTCAGGTCAATTCTTGACATCATTCCACCTCCTGGATCTCTTCCCACGAAATTCTGTGCTCCTCGCCGTCCACCCGGATCAGCGCTTCACCCCGGGAAGGAAGGTCCGGCTCCGCCGTCGGCAGCGGGACGGTCTCCCCGGGAGCGGACCGCCACGCGGCCCTCAGGCGGCGCATTTCGTCCCGTTTCCCCGCCTCTTCCCGGGCGAGGGCCAGAGCATCGTCGAGGGATATTTTGTGAAAGCGGACCTTCTGCCCCGGAAGGCGCTGGGACAGGGCGGCGATGTCCACCGAGCAGACCACGCCGATCTTGGTGTACCCTCCCGTGGTCTGCCTGTCCGCCAGCATGACGATGGGCTGCCCGTGGCCCGGCACCTGCACCGCACCGAGAGGAATGGCGTCGGAGATGATGTCCGCCGCCCCCGTGTGCTCGATCTCGGGGCCGTCCATGCGGTATCCCATCCTGTCGGCACTGTTTGAGACTGCGTAATCCGACCCGTAAAAAGTCTCTTTTCCTTTCTCCGTGAAGAGGTCATCCTGGGGGCCGGGAACGACCCGAAGGGGAGCGTCGGGCAAATAGCAGGGCCGCAGCGCCTCCGGGCACACGAGCCCCTCGCACTTTCTCCACAGGGGCAGGGGTTCGCCGCAGCGGACGATATCTCCCTTTTTCAGGGCACGGCCCTGGAAGCCCCCGACCCTGGCCCTGGTATAGGTGGACCTGCTCTCCATGACGGGAGGCACGTCCACTCCTCCTGAAAGACAAAGGTATGCGCGGCACCCGGACCGGGGCCCGGAAAAGGACAGAACGTCCCCCGCGCCCACGGCGACAGCGGTCCACATGGGGGCTGGCCGGCCGTTGACCTGGAAGCCGAGGTCCGCCCCCGTCACGGCAGCCATTCCCTCCCCTTCCGCCACGAAGAGAGTCGGCCCGAGGAGGGTCACCTCGAGGGCCCCCTCGTTCTCTTCATTTCCCGCAAGGATGTTTCCCAACCTGAAGGACGGAAGGTCCATGGCTCCCGCCACGGGCATTCCCTTTCCCTGGTATCCCCACCTGCCGCCGTCCTGTACGGTGGTGAGCATGCCGGGAAGCCTGCATTCCAGTACCAGGGCGCTCATGACGACGCCTCCTCTTCCTCGAGGATGACGGGACGGTAGCTCCCTTTCTCTGACGCCGCCTCGATTTCGTCGAATTCCGGCTTTTCAATGGGGCGGAACCGTATCCACATGCCGGCCTCGAGGAAAATGGGCGGATCCCTGTCGGGGTCGAACAGGCGCATGGGTGTCCTGCCGATGAGCCTCCACCCTCCGGGACTCGCTATGGAATAGATGCCGGTCTGCTTTCCGCCGATGGCCACAGCCCCCGCCGGGATGACCTCCCGGGGGTTCTTCAGCCGGGGCGTTTCCAGAGCCGGATCCATGCCGCCGAGATAGGGAAAACCGGGGGTGAACCCCAGCATGAAGCAGTAGCAGTCCAGCCCCGAATGACGTTTGACGACCTCCTCCGGTGAAAACCCGGTGTGTTTGGCCACGTCGCCGAGGTCGGGCCCCCATTCTTCCCCGTAGAGGGTAGGCACCACGATGGTACGCCGCTTTTCATGGCCTGCGGCCGATTCCTCTTTCCGGCACAGTTCCCCGAGCTTTGAGTACAGCCGCTTCACATCCGTCGTCACCGGGTCGAAGTACACCGCCAGGGAACGGTACGTGGGAACAGCGTCAAGCACTCCGGGAAAACCGAGCCTCATCACGTCGCTCCCGAGAGCGGCGGCCCGGGTGTTGATCTCCATATCGATGGAGTCGCCGAATTCCGCCACGACGCATCCGTCGCCGGCCGTCAGGATTCTCGGATATTTTCTTTCCTCCACTCGAACACCTCCTCCGGCCCCGTATATCATCCGGCCGCTACTGGAACAGCTTCACTATTCCCGCGAAGGAGTTGAAGCCCATCCAGGCGGTGAAGACCACTATGACCCATCCGAGGGCAGTCATCCACATGGGGTGGACGTAGTCCTTCACCACGTCTTTCTTGTAGGCCGCAAGGAGCACGCAGCTCAGGGACAGGGGAAGGATGAGGCCGTTGAGGGATCCGGCCACGATCAGGAGCCGCACCGGACGGCCGACGATGGTCAGGATGGACGTGGAGGCGATGATGAATCCGATGATCCAGAACCGGTAGTACTTGTCGACGAAACCGAACAGCGTACGGAGGAAGGAGACGGAGGTGTAGGAAGCGCCGACCACGGAGGTGATGGCTGCCGCCCAGAGAACCACTCCGGCGATCCTGTACCCGAGAGGCCCGGCGCCGATCTGGAATGCCGACGCCACGGGATTTGTCATGTCGATCTCCGTTCCGAGAAGAACCACGCCGAGGAAGGCGAGGAACAGAAGGTAGCGCATGACGCCGGTGATGACGATGCCGTTGATGGACCCCTTGCTGATCTGCCCGATATGTTCCTTTCCGGTGATCCCGGCGTCAATGATCCTGTGGGCGCCGGAGAAGGAAATGTAGCCGCCCACGGTTCCGCCCACGAGGGTCAGCACCACGAGCCATTTATACTCCTTCAGGAGGCTGAAATTCGTGAAGGGCTTCACCATTTCGTTCACCGTCTCCATGACGGGAGGTTTCGTGACGAACACCACGTAGAACACCAGGGCGAGCATGAGGAATCCGAGGATCTGGGTGAACTTGTCCATGGCCTTGCCGAGGTCCTTCCAGAGGAAGATGGTGATGGCGATGGCAGCGCTGATGACGGCACCCACCATCTGCTCCGTCCCGAAGAGCACCTGGAAGCCGAGAGCCGCGCCGCCCACGTTGCCCACGTTGAACGCCAGTCCGCCGAGGGCCACCGCGAAGGCAAGGAAGTAGCCAAGTCCCGGAAGAACCTTGTTGGCCACGTCCTGGCCCCGCATTCCGGAAACGGCGAGAATACGCCAGATGTTGAGCTGCACCACGATGTCAATGAGGACCGAGAGGAGAATGGCAAAGGCAAAAACCGCTTTCAGTTCATTAGTGAACGAAATCGTCTGGGTGAGGAACCCCGGCCCGATGGCCGAAGTGGCCATGAGGAACGCGGCACCCATAAGCACGCTGAGAGTCTCACTTCTGCTTCTTTCCTGCGTCTTGCCCAAGTCTGTCATACCGACACCTCCATAAGATATGGTAAAAATATGTTTGATGCAGCAGGCTTATTATACGTGATTTTCAAATAAGGGGAAGAAGAGTAATTTTTCACGATTTTTCCTGACCAAAAGATCACTTTTCCGGAAGAAAAGAGGGAGGGAAATGAAACCGTTACGCCGCCGTTGCATTTCTTTGCTACAATAACCCTGGAAACAGGTTCGGGAAGGGAGTCCTGACCATGATGCGCCGCGCCCTGTGGCTTTCGGGAGGCATCTGCTGGTTTGCCTACGTTCTGGCGCCTCTTGCCCTTATTCTTGTCGGATCTTTCGGCGAGAAGTGGTTCGGCACGTTGCTGCCCACCGGCTTCACCCTTAAGTGGTATGCCGATCTGTTCTCCAAAACCATGTACGTCCGGGCCATGGGGATGAGCCTCCTCGTTGCCTGCCTTACCGTTTTCACTAACGCACTCGTGGGTATATGTTCCGTCTACGCTGTGTCCGTCCTCGGTAAAAAATGGCTCCGGCGGGCCTTCGACTTCGTTATCCTGCTCCCCATCGCCATTCCTCCCGTAGTCATGGGACTCGGCCTCGTCCAGGGCTTCAACTGGCCCTCCTTTTCCCTGGTGGGCACATGGCAGCTTCTCCTGGGCGCCCACCTCGTGTACACCCTTCCCTTCATGCTCCGCCCCCTTATGGCCAACATGGACATGCTGAACTGGAACATTCTGGAGGAAGCGGGTACGTCCCTCGGGGCAACGCCTTTCTTCCTCGCGACCCGTATCCTTGTGCCCAACCTCGTCCCCGGGCTTCTCTCGGGGGCCATCATGACCTTTGCCATGTCCCTCGGGGAATTCCAGCTTGCGGTCATGGTCACCGGCTCCGCAAGCCAGACCTACCCGGTGGTTCTCTACCAGGCATTTTACGTGAGCACCGGTTTTGCCTGCGCTGCCACCACCCTGCTGGTCTTCTTCAGCATCCTGAGCCTCGGCGCTGTTATTTTCCTCGGGAGGCTGTTCGGCACCAGGAGCGCGGGGATGGCGGTATAAAATGACAATCACGGAAAGGAGATCATCCGGAATGGATCGAGCCCCCGTTATTTCGGTCATCGGAACATCCACAGCGTCTCCGGAAATTTACGAACTGGCCCGGGAAGTGGGACGGCTCCTTGCCGGGGCAGGATGCACCGTGGTATGCGGCGGAAGGGGCGGCGTCATGGAAGGCGTCTGCCGGGGCGTTTCCGAACGGGGCGGAATATCTGTCGGCCTTCTTCCGGGAGATATCCGGGAGGCGAATCCCTACGTCACAATCCCCCTGTCGACGGGCCTGGGGGAAGTGCGGAATTTTGCCGTGGCCTCCGCCGGAGAAGCTGTCATATCCATCGGAGGCGCTTTCGGCACCCTTTCAGAGATAGGATTCGCCCTGAGATCCGGAAAACCAGTCATCGGCCTGAAAACCTGGCGGATCTCCGAGGACGGAAAGTCTCCGACACCTATGATCGAGGCATCCACCGCATGGGAAGCTGTCCGGCTGGCCCTTGAAAAAACGGGGAGGGATTTCCATGGCCGGGGTTGAACTGAGAGCAGTCAGCAAGCGCTTCGGAAAGACCTACGCCGTCCGGAACGTCTCCCTCTCCGTGGACAAGGGTGAGTTTCTCTCCCTTGTCGGGCCCTCGGGCTGCGGGAAAACAACGACACTCCGCCTGGTGGCAGGCTTTCTCTCCCCGGACGAAGGCGAAGTGCTGCTGGACGGAGAATCCATGGGCGGGGTGGGAGTCCGGCAGCGGCAGGTCGGCATCGTCTTCCAGAACTATGCCCTTTTCCCCAACCTCACCGTGTTCGAAAACGTGGCCTTCGGTCTCCGGACCAGAAAAACGCCGGAGGATGTGCTGCGCCCCAGGGTGGAAGAACTCCTTTCCATGGTAGGACTCGACCGGCGGGCCTCCGCCTGGCCCCGGGAGCTTTCGGGCGGCCAGCAGCAGCGGGTTGCCCTCGCACGGGCCCTGGCCATCACGCCGAAGGTCCTCCTCCTGGACGAGCCTTTGTCGGCCCTGGACGCGAAAGTCCGGAACTCCCTGCGGTTCGAGATAAAAAGGATCCAGAGAGAGAGCGGCATCACCACGATCTACGTGACCCACGACCAGGAAGAGGCCCTCTCAATATCGGACCGGGTGGCCCTGATGAACGACGGCCGGATCGAGCAGACCGGTTCCCCCCGGGACATTTACCTGCGGCCGGCGAACTCCTTCGTCGCCGATTTCGTAGGGGTCAACAACCTTCTGGGGGGAGAATATCTCGGCGGCGGCAGGTTCAGGTGGAGGGAAAGGATCCTGTCGGTGGAGAATGCCCCCCTTCCCCAGGGCCCCTGTTCACTCATGATACGGCCGGAGCGTATTTCCGTCGCCTCCCGTGGTGCCTCCTCAGGGGACGGCAATATCCTTCCGGGGAGAGTGACCGGAAAGGTGTTCCTCGGTCCCCTTCTTCGCCTCGCCGTGGACGTGGAAGGAGAACAGATACTTGTGGACCTCCTCAACACGGAACTGGAACCTCCTGCCCTTGATGATGCCGTAAGACTCCGTTTTTCCCCCGATGACGGACGGCCTGTGGCAGGGCGGTAAAATTCCGGGGCGGCACGGCTGAAAATCCTGGCTGCCCCGATAAAACGGCAGAAAATAAATAATCTCACGTTTCGGGAGGGAAAGGCAATGAGAAAGAATGCGTGGAAAGCGGCATTGGCACTGATTGCGGTCCTCCTTCTCGCGGGGGTCTGCCTCGCGGAAGAGCTCTATCCGGGAGAAAACGCCCTCGCGGAGGCCGCTAAGAAGGAAAAGGGGCTCAACAGCTACGACACCGGCCCCACGTGGGCAAACTGGCAGACCCTCTTCGACGGCTTCGAGAAACGGTACGGCATCCAGATCTCCTGGAACGACCTCGGCAGCGGGGCCACGGTCGTCCGGCTCGACAAGGAGCGGAACAATCCCCAGGGCGACACGGCCTACTACTTCATGCCGTCCGGGGACGCCGCCCGTGAAAAAGGCGTCACCGAACCCTTCAAGCCGGTGAATTTCGACCTCATTCCCGATGAACTGAAGGATCCCGAAGGGAACTGGTTCTGCATCCACAAGGCCACGGTGGTGTTCGTCATCAACAAGAACCTGGTGAAGGAGACTCCGAAGGGGTGGCAGGACCTTCTCGCTCCGAAGTACAGCAAGTCGGTGGTCTACCTCGATCCCCGGACCGCGGGCATCGGATACGCCATCGTCATCGCCACCACCTACGCCCACGGGGGCGACCTCGACCACCTCGACAAGGGCATCGACTACCTGGCCGCCCTGCAGAAATCGGGGAACGTCCGCATGATCGAGAAGACCACCGAGTTCGACAAGTTCGTCAAGGGCGAGATCCCCGTCTGGATCACCTATGACATGAACGCCTACCGGGCCCGGTACATCGCCGGTCTCGGCGACGCCATCGACATCGTCATCCCGGAGGAGGGCACCATTACCGCCCCCTACGCCATCAGCCTCGTCAAGGGCGGCCCCAATCCGAACGCGGGCAAGCTCTGGCTGAACTACATCCTTTCATCCGAAGGGCAGGGGCTCTTTGCCAAGGGGTTCGTCCGGCCCATTCTCCCCGGTTTTGAAATGCCCGCGGACGTGGCGGACAAGTTCCTCCCGGCCTCGGACTACGCCCGGGCGAAGGACGTGGACTGGGTGAAGGCCCAGAAGGTACAGAAAGAAGCTGCCGCACTGTGGGGCAGCAAAGTGCTTGGGGAGAACTAGCAATCATGGAGCGCCGGAGCGGTACATGGCTTTTGCTGCTGCCTCTCGCGGCGGTGCTGGGGCTGTTTCTGCTCTGGCCTCTTGCGCTCGTGCTGTGGGAGAGCCTCTTCATCGAGGGGAGGTTCTCCCTTGACAACTACCTCAGCCTCTTCGTCCGGAAGCTGTACAGGGAATCCCTGACCACGAGCCTCATCCTCTCGGCGAGCACGGCCGTCCTCGGAACTGCCGTCGGTCTGCCCCTGTCCTACTTCGTCCACAAGACCGGAGGACAGGCGAAGAATATTCTCCTTGCCCTCACGGCGGTTCCCCTGACCCTGAGCGGCCTCGTTGTCGGTTTCGCTTTCATAGTGCTCCTTGGGACCAGCGGTTTCATCACCATCATTCTCAGGGAGCTGTTCGGCATCAACCCCCTCGAGTTCTCCGCCTTCCTCTTCACGTGGCGGGGGCTCGTCATAGCCTATCTCTATTTCCTCATCCCCCGGATGATCCTCACCATGACGGCGGCGTGGAGCAACGCAAACTGGAGCCTCGTGGAGGCCGCAGTGTCCCTCGGGGCCGGGCCGGTCACAGTCCTGCGGAAAGTCCTCTTCCCCATGCTTGCCCCGGCCATCCTCGCCGGATCATCCCTGCTCTTCGCCGTGAGCATGGGGGCATTCGGCACGGCCTTCGCCCTCACGGGCACGGCCGTAAAAATACTTCCCCTCGTCATCTATACCCACGTTTCGGAACTGTCGGCAGACATCGCGAAAGCAGACGCCCTGGCCATCGTGCTGACGCTGGTGACCACTTGCGTCATTCTCGCCTACGAAAAATTCTTCACGTCTCCGTCTTCGGCACGGTAAGGGTCAGAACATCAGGCGAACGGCGGCGACAAAAGCCAGGGCGAGGACGATCTGGTTGAACCTCTCCTGGGAGATGCGCCTGACCATCCAGTAGCCAAGAAGGGCTCCGGCGGCAATGGACGGAAGGGCGAGCAGGTTGATCCTGAGGCTCTGGGCGTTGATGAGGCCCAGGCTGATGAAAAGAGGTACCTTCAGAAGGTTCATGGTGAAGAAAAACCATGCCGTGGTGGCGATGAACTGAAGCTTGGGAAGGCCCACGATGAGAAGGTAGAGGCTCATGACGGGGCCGGATGAGTTGGCCATGCCGGTCCCCATGCCGGCGAAGAAGCCGAACAGGGCCGTCAGGAACGGGGATGTCCGGGAAGGAAGGGATTCCCCAGAGGCGATTCTTTTGTTCTTCACGATCCGGGAGACCTGGTGCACCCCCAGCATGAGCAGCACCACTGCGCCGATGATGGGCTTGAGCTGCTCGTTGCTTACATGTCTCAGTATCAGGTATCCCGCTCCCAGCCCAAGGAAGGCGAAGGGCAGCAGGGTGAACAGCTGCCGCCTGTCCGTATGCTTCCAGAACTTCCCCACGGCGAAGATGTCGCCGAAAATCAGCATGGGGAGAAGAACCCCGACGGACATGCGGGCGGGAAGGGCCATGGCCATAAGGACAACAACGAGGATAGCGCTGCCCGGAACGGCCGTTTTGGCTATCCCGATGCCTGCCCCGACGGTGAGCACAATGGTCCAGGCCCATCCGGGGAGATCGAGCCCTGTAAACGAAGCGAGAAAATCCATGATATTCCTCCAAGTGTATGAAAATCAGGCAGCCTGTTGATTATATCCTACTTCGTGCCTCAGGAGGCCGGTCTTTATCCGGAAAGAAGACGTCCGTTCTCCGCGGGGATTTCCGGAGGAGCCCGGGAAACCGGGCCATGAGAAAAATCTGAATCAGCACTCTGAATAAACTCTCCGGACTGTTTGCAGAACAGTGGGGGGTGTGTTCGAGAGCCCTCCCTCACCACAGAGATGCGACCAATACGACGAAAAAGACGAAGAAAATCCACATCGAAATACAGTACGGTGAAAGCGGAATCACATCCTTCGCCGTGCTCCGGGCCAGAGTTGAGATTTTCCGCAAGGCGGGACTTCCTGGAATACTCTACAGCACCATAGGAGACGTATTATTCAAAGATTTTCGCGACTTTGAGCGTGTTCTTTCTCTTGTCCATTTCAATCTCGCCGAAAAAAGTACGACTAATTTGACAATAGCCATTTCTATAGCCTATCATACATATTATTTCTCGATGGACCGCATAAACGGTTTTTCAAACAGTCGCCTGCAAAGAAGATAATACTGTTTTTACGGCTCTATTCTGAACTAAACTTGCAGCTTCCCTGCAAATCCATCAGGCGTATCCGGACTTCGCGCCGGAAAGGAAAACTCATATGGAATACAGGTCTGCTTCATCTCATAAAGGAATTATTCTGTCAGTACGGGGAAGCGTTGTGGACATCCGCTTTGAAGAGGATATTCCCGGCATCTACACCATGCTTCGGACCGGAACTGAGGGAGAGGTCGTCATCGAGGTACTCTCCCAGCGAAGCGAGAAGGTCGTTCGGGGCATTGCCCTGACGCCCACACAGGGCCTCTCCCGGGGAATGCCCGTAGAGGATACGGGCAGGACACTTCAGGCTCCTGTGGGAAAGGGAATCCTTTCCCGGATGTTTGATGTCCTCGGCAACACCATTGATCGGGAAGGGCCACTTCCGGACGTTCAGTGGCGTTCTATTCACAATGATCCCCCTCCCCTGGCCCGCCGTTCGACAAAGTCAGAAATTTTCGAGACTGGGATCAAGGCCATCGACGTTCTCGTTCCCATGGAGCGGGGAGGGAAATCAGGTCTCTTCGGCGGCGCCGGAGTTGGGAAGACGGTTCTCCTCACGGAGCTCATCCACAATATGGTCGGCCGGGAGGAGGGTGTCAGCCTCTTCTGCGGAATCGGCGAACGGAGCCGGGAGGGGGAGGAACTCTACAGGGAGATGAAGGAGGCAGGAGTTCTTCCCAATATGGTGATGGTTTTCGGGCAGATGAACGAGCCCCCCGGGGCCCGGTTCCGGGTGGGTCATACCGCCCTCACCATGGCGGAGTATTTTCGGGACGACGAGCACCGGGACGTGCTGCTCCTCATAGACAACATTTTCCGCTTTATCCAGGCGGGCTCAGAGGTCTCGGGGCTGCTCGGGCAGATGCCCTCCCGCCTGGGCTATCA
Source organism: Aminivibrio pyruvatiphilus (assembly GCF_004366815.1). NCBI lineage: Bacteria > Thermotogati > Synergistota > Synergistia > Synergistales > Aminobacteriaceae > Aminivibrio > Aminivibrio pyruvatiphilus. The sequence goes on from NZ_SORI01000002.1 coordinate 245,956, forward strand.
GCCCACCCTCGGGACGGAGCTTTCCAAGCTCGAGGAACGGATCGCCAACACAGACACGGGAGCCATCACCTCGATCCAGGCAGTCTATGTTCCGGCGGACGACTTCACCGACCCGGCGGCCGTCCACACGTTCTCCCATCTCTCTGCGTCCATTGTTCTCTCCAGGAAGCGGGCGAGCGAGGGGCTGTATCCCGCCATCGACCCCCTCCAGTCAAGTTCGAAGATGACCACTCCCGGAATCGTGGGGGAGCGCCATTATCTTCTTGCCCAGGAGATACGGAAGACCCTGGCCCAGTATGCCCAGCTCAAGGATATCATCGCCATGCTCGGCATCGAACAGCTTTCCGTCGAGGACCGGAATGTTGTGGCCCGGGCCCGTCGGATTGAACGTTTCCTCACCCAGCCTTTCTTCACCACCGAGCAGTTCACCGGTATGAAGGGCCGGCTCGTGAGCCGTGATGATGCGCTGACCGGCTGTGAGCGTATACTGAATGATGAGTTCACAGAATATCCGGAAAATGCCCTCTACATGATCGGATCCGTGGATGAGGCAAATGAAAAGACGAGATCGGTAAAAACTTCCGGGAAGAGTGTTCCTTCTCCTGAATAAAGGAACCTGCCCGGAGATCTTTTCCCCCGGACGGAAAGGAGGAGCCCATGAAGCAGACTGTAATGACCATGAAAATTCTTCTTCCATTCCAGGTTTTCGAAGAAAGAACCGATGTGACGAATATCGTGGCGGAGACAAGCGCGGGTTCCTTCGGTATTCTTCCCCGGCGACTCGACTGTGTCGCCTCTATCGTGCCTGGCATTCTGATCTACGAGACGGCGGGAGGAGAGGAGAAATATGCTGCCCTTGACGAAGGTGTTCTGGTGAAGACCGGGCTTGAGGTTTTTCTCTCAGTCCGGAGGGCTCACGGAGGAGACAATCTCGAAGCCCTTCAGCGTTCTGTAGAGGAGGAGTTTCTCGATATGGATGAAAGTGAGAAGAGCGTGCGGAGGGTCCTTGCCCGACTGGAAACGGGCATCATCCGCAAGTTCGTGACACTGAGCAATGAATGAATCCAAGCCCGGGAAAAAGACCGGAATGGAAGAGGACTTTGCCCGGCAGGTAGGGGAAAAGGCCCGGCGCAAACTCCATGCCCGAAGAAACCCCGCACCCGGGGTGTGGTTCGGCCTGGGGATGATGGGCATTATCGGATGGTCCGTCTCGGTCCCCACTCTTCTTGGCGCTGGCCTCGGAATATGGCTCGACAGCCGCCGCGGGGATGCCCGTTCGTGGACCCTCGCTCTCCTCGTGGCGGGGCTTGGGGTCGGGTGCATGAATGCCTGGTTCTGGGTTTCCCGGGAGCGAAATGCCATGGAGGAGGAAGAGCGAAATGACGGGAACTGACGTGCTGATGCTGATCCTTGTTTTCGCAGCCGGGGTGCTGCTGGGAGTGGTTTTCTTCGGAGGTTTGCGGTGGACTGTCCTGCGGGGGATCGGGTCTCCTCGTCCCGCACTGTGGTTTTTCGGCAGCTTTCTCGTGCGGATGGTCTTTCTTCTTACAGCACTTTTCTGCCTTTCGGGGGGGGCCTGGATTCGGCTGCTCCTTCTCGGTGCGGGAATTCTTCTCGCCCGAAGCCTTGTTCTGCGATGGACACGATCCCCGGGGAAGGAAAGTCTCCCGGAACAGGAGGTACTTCATGCGCCTCAGCCCTGATGCCATCATTTTCTGGCAGTCCGGCTTTTTTAAAATCAACGCCACGCTCGTCTTCACGTGGGTCATCATGGCTGTGCTTACGGCGGGTTCCATGCTGATCACCTCTCGTCTCTCCACCGGCCTGACCCGGTCCCGTTGGCAGAATATCCTCGAGATGATCGTGACGGCCATCAAAGAACAGATCCGTGAGGCAGGTCTTGCCGATCCTGAAATATACCTTCCCTTTCTCGGCACGATTTTTCTTTTCGTTGCCGCGTCCGCCCTCTTCACTATTCTCCCCGGCTTTGAGCCCCCGACGGGATCACTCTCCACCACAGCGGCCCTTGCACTGCTGGTTTTCGCTGCAGTTCCCCTCTTCGGCATAAAGAAACAGGGGATGAGGAGGTATCTGAAAACGTATATGGAACCGACGGCTGTCATGCTGCCCTTCAACATTATCGGTGAGATATCTCGGACACTGGCTCTGGCCGTCCGTCTCTTCGGAAACATGATGAGCGGCGGGATGATCGTGGGAATTCTGCTGACAATAACGCCATTTTTATTTCCAGCGGTCATGACCCTTCTCGGTCTTCTTACAGGGATGGTTCAAGCCTACATTTTCACCATTCTGGCGGCGGTGTATATCGCCGCGGCAACCCAGGCGCAGAAACACTCCCGTCACCGGGAGGAAGAAGCCTCAGCCTGAAAGTTGAAAAAACTTAAAAAAGGAGATGATTCTTTGGACACTCTCACACTTATAGCCGTCGCATCGATCATTACTGCGGGATTCACTATTGCCCTCGGCTCCATCGGCCCTGCCATAGGGGAGGGACGGGCCGTCTCTACCGCGCTGTCGTCCCTCGCCCAGCAGCCTGACGCCTCCGCAACCATTACCCGGACGCTTTTCGTTGGACTGGCAATGATCGAGTCCACGGCCATCTATTGCTTCGTGGTCTCCATGATCCTTATTTTTGCCAACCCTTTCTGGAATCATGTAACGAGCCAGCTGGCGGGAAAGTAAGACCATGCCCATCGACTGGTTTACCGTCGCTGCCCAGGCTATCAATTTTCTTCTTCTGGTCTGGTTAATGAAGCGTTTTCTCTACAAGCCGGTACTGAGAGCAATCGACGCGCGAGAAAAACGGATCGAAGAACAGCTGAACGATGCGAAAGCCCAAAAAATGGAAGCCCGGAAAGAAAAAGAGGAGTTTCAACGGAAGAACGAGATCTTCGACCGGGAGCGTACCGAACTGATGAACGCAGCCGCTGAAAAGGCAAAGGGCGAGACAATCCATCTTCTCGAAGAAGCCCGGTCCTCCGCGGAGACCCTGCGGGCAAAATGGCGGGAGGGTCTGGAAAAGGATGCCTCCCGACTTGAGGAAGACTTTCAGAAGCGGGTGCGGAAAGATGTCTTTTCCATAGTCCGGAAGACTCTGTCCGATCTCGCCGGGGAGGAGCTTGAAAGTAAAATAATAGATCTCTTTCTCCGCAGGCTGGGGAAGATGGACGAGAAAGAACGGAAAAACCTTGTCCCAACAACAAAGGTTCCTGATGCCTCAGTGCTGCTGAGAACGGCTTTCCCTCTGACTGAAGAGCAGAGGAGCACGATCGGGCAGGAAGTGAAAAAACTTTTTTTCCTGAAAGAAGAACCGAAGTTCACAGTGGAAAAGAACCTCGTGGCAGGCATGGAACTCGCGGTGAGCGGGCAGAAAATATCCTGGACCATCGACGATTATTTGCTGTCTTTAAGAGATTCGGTCGAGGATCTGATGAAACCGGGAAAGAAAGCCTCCTCTTCTCCGAATGATGAGGAACAAGAGGATGCTCCATTGGAAGGTCCTTCCCAGTCTGACAGGAATCCTCCGGAGAAGCGGCAGAAATCCGATCCTCCCGGTGAAGAGGAAAAGGAAAAACAATGAGGGCAGGGAAGACGGACAATCTCAAGAGCCTCTATGAAAAAACCTTTGACGCCATCGGGAAGGGAGTTGAAAGTTTCTTCCCCCGTCTGGAAGCACGGGAAGTTGGCACCGTGAAGACAGTGAACACGGGAATTGCCACCGTATCGGGTCTTCCCGGCGCAGGGTACGAGGAACTGCTCGAATTTCCCGGAGGTGTTTTCGGCATAGCCTTCAACGTGGATGAAGACGAAATCGGCGTGGTCCTGCTGGGCGAGTATTCCCACCTTTTTGCCGGAGACGAGGTCCGGCGCACTGGACGGGTCATGGACATCCCGGTGGGACATGAACTGTTCGGCAGGGTCATTGACCCCCTTGGACGACCCCTCGACGATGAAGGCCCGATCCGGTCATCACAGCGTCTGCCCATTGAACGGCCTTCGGTGCCCATCATGGACAGAGCACCTGTAACAGAGCCGCTCCAGACAGGAATCCAGATAATCGACGCCCTCATCCCCATAGGCAGGGGACAGCGGGAACTGATCCTCGGCGACCGTCAGACGGGAAAAACAACCATCGCTCTCGACACTATTTTGAACCAGGGAGGGCAGGATGTGCTGTGCGTCTACTGTGCTATCGGACAGAGAGCCGCCTCCGTGGCCAAGACCGTGGGCATCCTCCGTGACAGGGGAGCTCTCGAATATACGGTGGTGATGGTAACCGAGGGGAACGAGGCCCCGGGACTCACCTATATAGCCCCCTACGCGGCCACAAGCATCGCCGAGTTTTTCATGGAGGAGGGCCGGAACGTCCTCATCGTCTACGACGATCTCACCAATCACGCCCGGTCGTACCGGGAACTCTCCCTTCTTCTTCGCCGGCCGCCCGGCCGTGAGGCCTTTCCCGGTGATATCTTCTACATCCACTCCCGTCTTCTTGAGCGGGCAACTCACCTCCGGAAAGAGCGGGGAGGCGGCTCACTCACCGCCCTTCCCATTATTGCGACGGATGCCCAGAACATATCGGCCTACATCCCCACGAACCTCATCTCCATCACGGACGGACAGATTTATCTCTCCCCGTCCCTTTTCGAACTTGGGGTGCTTCCTGCGGTGGATGTGGGGAAATCCGTCTCCCGGGTCGGAGGAAAGGCCCAGCTTGCGGCCTTCCGTTCCGTTGCGGGCGATCTGAAGCTCGCCTACTCCCAGTTCGAGGAACTCGAGTCCTTCGCCCGTTTTGGAGCCCGGCTCGATGAAGATACCCGAAAAATCATGGCCCACGGACGGAGGATTCGGGGATCTTTAAAACAGCCTGAATTTTCTCCCATATCTGTTCCGGCCCAGATCGCCATCCTGCTCGCCATCAGTGCGGAACTTTTCGACGATATTCCTCTGAACAAAATCGACGAGGCAGAACGGGCCGTGCAGCAGGCCGCCGAGGCCATGCCGGACGACCTGAGAGAGCGCCTTTTCACCGCCGATACTTTGAACGCAGAGGACCGGGAAGCGATCACGGAGATCGCCCGGCAGGCCCTCGTGAAGTCCTTCCCGGACGAAAAGGAAGAAGCCCTTCCCGGCAAAAGCGAAGCCGGTGAGGACCTTATTGAACCGGAGGAACCAGAGAATCTGATGTTCTCTCAAGAGGCTGAGAAGAGTGACGTTTCGGCTGCCGCCGACAGGGTGAAGAAGAAAAGCCGGAGGCCGGGAAAGAAAAAAACATGAGCGAGACGACGGCAAGTCTGCGAAAAAAGATAGACAGCGCGTCGGATCTTCAGTCCGTTGTCAGGACGATGAAATCCCTCGCCGCATCAAGCATCGGCCAATACGAGCGGTCAGTGGCCGCCCTTGCCGAGTATTTCCGTGCCGTGGAAATTGGCCTCGGGGCTGCATTTCGGTGCGCCTCCGGAAGTGAGCTTTTTTCGGCGCCCGAAGGCAGGGGAACAGAAGAAATACGGGCAGTGGTCTTTGGTTCGGATCAGGGGCTTGTGGGAGAGTTCAATGAAACCGTCTCCGAATACGCGATTGAAACTCTGAAAAAGGAGACGAAACGGATCAGGATCTGGTCGGTGGGAGAACGAGTGCATTCACAGCTGAAGGACGCCGGTTTCGAAATGGAGGCTCTTTTCACCGTCCCCGGGTCGGCGAAAGGAATCATCACCCTCGTTGGAGAAATCCTGCTATCAGCCTTGAAGGGCGAGAATCCCGCTGATGGGGCGGAGTTTTATCTTTTCTACAATAGCCCTCTTTCGGGAGCGGGGTATGCGCCCGAAGGAAAACGGATTCTCCCGCTCGATCGGGAATGGATCAGGCGGATAACCGCGATTACCTGGCCGTCGAAATCTCTTCCGCAGATTCTCGACCGGGGGAATACCACCTTCGGCGGTCTTCTCCGGGAATATTTTTTCGTCTCCATTTTCCGTGCCTGTGCGGAATCCCTCGCGAGCGAAAATGCGAGCCGCCTGGCGGCCATGGAGCGGGCTGACCGGAATATCGACGACCTTCTCGAAGCTCTTGGCCGTTCCTATCATCGCCTGAGGCAGAGCGGAATTGATGAGGAGCTTTTCGATGTTCTGGCGGGGTACGAGGTTATGTCAAAATAAACCAACCCCCGGCAATAAGTTGCATGCAGTGTTTTTTCTACTCTGCCATTTCCCAGGCTGAACGGGACGTATGATTCTGCTCTCTGCCTCAAAAATGTCCAAAATGAAGAGAGAGCTTTTCCGGCGTCGCTGCCGAAAGAGCCCTCTCTTCTGTCTGTATCTGAAAAACATCTATTTTCAGGCCTTTACTTCTTCCAGCGGCCTCCCTGACCCTGGGGCTGATTTCGACCGCTTCCGCGCCCCGAGGACGAATTCATTATTGCATCGGCCTCCGACTGGCTGAGATAGCGGGCTTCGTACCGGATACTCTCCCTGGCCAGCTGCTTTCCGAAGGCACTCAGGTGATTTATGGACCCTCTCTCAAGATTCCGGTACACCATCCGAAGATCCTCTTTTTGGGTACTTTCCATCGCTTCCCGAAGATCCCTGATGTCCATCTCTTCCACAAGGGCGCCCACTTTCAGCGCATCCGCCATGGATTGATTCCCCTTTGCCAGCAGTTCATCGTACATCTTCTGCAGGTCGGGGCTCGAAAATTCACCGGCCTTCTTCCCCTCTGCCGGATCCTCAAGACCATATCTGTCCAGGAGCAGCTTCACCGAATTGGTATGCTGCTGCTCACTTTCAGCGATGCTGGAAAAAATCCGGAGTCCCCATTTTTCTCCCAGCGCACGGTAAAGATCCATGGCAAGTTTTTCTTCCTCCCGCATGAGCAGAAGACCCTGGGTTTCAACCTCAGTCAGTTCTCCTGCCGGAATCCCTGAAAGGGCTTCCCCCTGGGGCTTTTTCCCCGGTGCCGCAGAAGCCGAGACGGCCGAAAACGCTCCTCCCGCAAGAAAAACAGCGAGTACCAGCAGTGCAATATATTTTTTCATCTTTTTCTCCTCCTTTGTGTTAAGTACACCGGAAGTATAGATCTGGAAAGGAGAATCCATAATGGAAGGAATTCGAACTCCCGGATAGGCAATACAGCCTATTCTGGAAATGCCGGTTCCTTTCAGAAGAGACAGCGGCCTTTGAACTGTTCCTGCGGATGAAGGGCCCGCAGATTTCAGAAAACGCAACCGTGTTGCATCTCTCCGGCACTCTGGTACAATGAAAGCAACCCGGTTGCAAAAGGAGACGATTTCTGTGAAGGCGGTTCTCAAGCGCCCTGCGGTTTTTCTTGTATTTTCCCTCCTCTTCATGGCCCCGTCCCTGCCGGCCCGGGCCGAGATATTGGCGGCTGCGGCATCCCTCCAGCCTGCACTGGAAAAGGCCCTTCCCCAGTTCAACAGGGAGCACGGGGCGAACCTCCGGGGCGTGTACGGGGCCTCAGGAAACCTGGTGCGTCAGATCGAAAACGGCGCCCCCTTCGGGCTCTTTCTCAGCGCCGATGAAAAATGGGCCCGGTACGCCCGGGAGAAAGGGCTTCTCGACGGCGACCCCCTGCCCTTCGTGAAGATGCCCCTCGTTCTCTGGCGCATGGGGAGCGATGCCCCCTCCCTCGGCCTGCCCGGCTCGGACGGGCTCAGGGTGGCCATCGCAAATCCCGAGACGGCACCCTTCGGCCGGATGGCAAAGGAATATCTTCAGGAGAAAGGATTTTTCGAGAAAATCGAAAAAAGCGGAAGGCTCATTCTCGGAGGAGACGTATTGAAGACGGCCCTCGCAGCCCAAAGCGGAGGGGCTGATATGGCCATACTCCCCCTGAGCGTCGCCCTGCGGCTTGAGGGAGGAAAATGGACTGAACTTGACACGCCCCCACAGGTACTCTTCGGCGGTCTTGTCAAAGGAAAGAAAACGGCGCACCTGGAGGCTTTCTGGGCCTTCCTCCGCTCTCCCGGGGCGGAGCCGGTGATGAAGGAATTCGGTTTTATTCCAGTGGACCGCTGACAGGACAATGCTCCCGCCCCTGCTCCTGAGCCTGAAAGTTCTTTTCTTCACCGTTCCCCTTCTCATCCTCCTGGGAGGGGGGGCGGGGTGGCTTCTCGCACGCAGAGAATTTCCGGGTAAGGAAGCCTGCTCTCTCCTGGCCCAGCTTCCCCTGATTCTTCCGCCGTCGGTGATGGGCTTCTATCTCCTCTTTTTCATCGGAAAAACACCCCTTCTCAGGGAAATGGGCATCCTCTTCTCCTTTCCCGCCCTCGTTCTCGGCGCCGCTGTGTCGGCGTCGCCCATCATGATCCAGGCGTCCCGGGCCGCCTTCGCCTCGGTGGACAGGGAGCTCGAGGACGCCGCCAGGACCCTGGGAAAAAAGGAATCCACGGTTTTTTTCACCGTCACCCTGCCCCTGGCCCGGCGCACGCTCCTCGTCGGCCTTGCCCTGTCCGCGGCAAGAGCCCTGGGAGACTTCGGCGTCTCCCTTATGATCGCCGGCAATATTCCGGGACGGACCCAGACTCTGCCGCTGTATATCTACAACCAGGTGGAAACCCTCAACTTCGCCCGGGCCCACGGAGCGGCCCTGCTCCTGGTCGGAGCCGGTCTTGCCAGCCTCTACGCCGTCCGGATGCTCGAAGAAGGAAGGAACGGAAAACATGCTTCATGCTGACTTCCGGGATGCCGCCGGTTCTTTTTCCCTGAACGTGTCCCTGGACCTCGGAGCGGAGACCGGGGTCCTCTTCGGGCGGAGCGGCTCGGGGAAATCCCTGACGCTCAGGGTGCTGGCAGGCCTGAGGACTCCCGTGGAAGGGAGGATCACTCTCGGGGGAAGAGTTCTCTTTTCTTCTTCGGAAAGAATACACATTCCTCCCCGGGACCGGAAGGTGGGCCTTCTTTTCCAGAACCTGGCCCTCTTTCCTCACATGACCGCCCTTGAAAACGTGGCCTTCGCCCTGCCGCAGGGGAAAAGGGAACGGGCCAAGGCAGTGGAATGGCTCGCCAGGGTGAAAATGGCGGGCTTTGAGGACCGGCTTCCCGAAAAACTGTCCGGAGGACAGCGCCAGAGGATCGCCCTTGCCCGGGCACTTGCCGCCGAGCCGGATCTCCTGCTGCTGGACGAACCCTTCAGCGCCCTGGACGGTCCCCTCCGGAGAAGCCTCCGCAGGGAACTCCGGGATATCCGGCGGGAAGCGGGCATCCCCATGGTATATGTCACCCACCAGATCGAGGACCTCTGCTCCCTGGGCGACCGGGTGACGGTGATGAAGGACGGGGCCACCAGGGAATCTTTTCCCGTGGGGCGCCTGTGGGAGCGGGGAGCCCGGGGAGAGGCCTGGAACGCCCTCGGCTGGGGCAATCTCTTTCGGGGCGGCATCGTCTGCAGAGAAGGCGGCTTCCGTTTCGAGGGAGACACCGTCAGCCTGGACCTTGACGGCGGAGGGTTATTTCCGGGAGAGGGGCTGGTTTTCGTGGCGCCGGACAGGATCCGGATCCTCTACCCGGATCTTCCGGTGGACCCGGACCTGGGAAAGAACATTTTTACAGCGGCTGTGGAGGAAATAGTCCCCTTGGGGAGTTCCGTCAGGCTCTACCTGGCATCCGAAGACGGCACGGTCTGGCAGGCCGAGCATTCTTCAGGATCCTACGAAGCCCTCAGGCTCCATGCCGGTTCACAGGTCCGGTTCGCCGTCCCGCCCGCCGCTGCGGAGGTCTGGATGGGACCGGGAAGCTGCGCCCCGGAATTCATTCAGAATAGAGCAGAAAACCTCCCTCACCGTTCTTGATCCTGTACATGGCTTCGTCGGCGCACCGGAGCAGACTTTCAGCCGTACGTCCATGCCGCGGAGAGAAGGCCACGCCGATGCTCGCCGTAACGACGGTCTCCCGGCCCCTGATTGCCCTGGTCACGCGAACCTCTTCCGAGACCCTGGAGACAAGGGACGCCGCATCGGCCTCATCCCTGACCTTTTCGAACAGGATGACAAATTCGTCCCCGCCCCACCGGGCCACGGTATCGGACGCCCTCACCGACCGGGAAAGGATCATGGCGATTTCTTCCAGGACCTTGTCCCCCTCGGCATGCCCCAGTGCGTCGTTCACGCGCTTGAAGCCGTTGAGGTCGACCATGGCCACCGCCAGTTCGCATCCTGCTTCGCCCGTCTTTGTGAGAGCCGCTTCCAGCCGGTCGAGAAGGCATCGCCGGTTCGGCAGGTTTGTCAGCGGATCGTGGTTCGCCCGAAAATTCATGGCCCGCTCTCTTCTGACCCGTTCGGTTATGTCCCGCACAAAGGCGGCGAAGGTTCCCGTTTCCGGAAGGAATCGGCCGGTCACCGACACGTCCCTCCAGGAACCCTCCTTCCGTATGATCCTGGTTTCAAAGGAGATTCCCGCCGTGCGGCCGCTTCCGGAGCGGTCTTCTTTCAGCCCGTCCGGAAAGGCGCCGCCGAGAAGGTCGAAGATCGACATGGAGAGAAGCTCTTCGGCGGAGTATCCCGCAATTTTGGAAAACCCCTCGTTGACGTTGAGAAAATTGCCCCCGCCGTCGAGGACGAAATATCCCTCGTCCATGGTCCTGAGGATCAGGCCGAGTTCGGCGGTACGGTCGGCGATCCTTCGTTCAAGGGCACTGTTCACGCTTTTCAGGAGCCGCGTACGGTCCCAGAGTTCAAAGGCCCCCGCGAACATTTTTCCGAGAAGCGAAATTATGGCGATCACATCATCCGACCATTCCCGGACTTCGTGCACCGCGTCGAAGCCAAGGAAGCCGGTGAGCTTTCCCGAAACCCTCAGGGGCACCATCAGGGCGGACAGTATTCCCTGGGACTCGAGCAGATCCCTCTCTGTCCTGGATTCCTCGGGAAGGTCGAAAACCCGGGGGATGTTGAGCACTTCCCCCCTTGTGAACAAATCCATGGATCTGGCGATAAGGGAGACGGGAACGCCCTGGAGGCGGTCTTTCTCGGAACTCACTCCTGCAGCGCACCATTCATGGGTATTATCCATGAGCATTTCGCCGTCTTCCCGGCGGAAAAGGAACACGTAACTCCTCTCCACCCGGAGAAATTCGCCGAAAATTTCCAGCCCGTTTTCCACGGCCTGGTTCCTGTCCTCCTCCCCGGTCTCGATAAGAGAGGAAAAAACCCGGGTCAGAAGCTGGGACATCTCGAGCCGGGAAGCGGCCGTTTCCTGCAGGGCGGGCATCTTCCTTTCCATCACGGCGACGGGTTCGGATCCCCTGGAAAAGAAAAAAGTCCGGGGGGCGGCATGGGGAGCGGCGGAGAAACACTTCTTTCGACAGGCATGAAAACCTCCGGAATATGGGAGCTCTTGCAATGTTGTATTATTGCGTATATTTGACCATTTTTTAAACCAAAACACCTTTCACACCGTCAGATTATAGTGTTCAGGTTATTCACCCGCAAGTTTTTCACTTTTCTTTCCCGCTTCATTTCGCCATTCCGCCCCCCGGGAACTCATTTTTGCGAAAAACTGCTATACTCGCACCGGTTCGAATTCTTTTTTCGGAGGTGTACCGCCATGCTTTTCGCACTGCTGCTGTTTTCCGCCCTCGCCTTTCTTCTTCTCGCCCCTTCAGCCGGGCAGGCCCGGACCCGGCCGTTCTTCATCACGAAGGAACAGGCCTACAACGGCATGCTCAGGGCAGACATCCCCCCCGCCCTCGTGATCGACGACGGGGACACCGTGGTTTTCAACACGGTCATGCTCCTGGGCGGGAATCTTTCCCCCGAAATGTCCTTCGACGACATGCTTGCCCTTCGCACGGAAATGAAGGAAAAGGGTATCGGCGTCTACGCCTTTACGGGGCCCTTTCACATCAACGGGGCCGAGCCCGGCGACACTCTCGAGGTAAGGATCAGGCGCATTGTCCCCGGAAAATACGCCGTCACCCACATCTATCCCGACCATATGAACATAGGAGGTCTGCCTGAGGGATTCAGCAAAGGCTTCCTGAAACCCCTCTTCCTGTCGCAGGACAGAAAGACCATCGAATTCGCCCCCGGCGTGACCCTCAAAACCAGGCCGTTCCTGGGCACCATGGCCGTGGCCCCCCGTCCGGGCGAGGAGCTGCCTCCGGCGGTTCCGGGCTATTTTGCCGGCAACATGGACAACAAGGAACTCGTGGAGGGAACAACCCTCTACATTCCAGTGAACGTACGGGGAGCTCTCTTCATGGCCGCGGACGCCCACGCCGTCCAGGGGGACGGAGAGGTGAGCATCGCTGCCGCCGAGACCTATTTCGAGGAAGTGGAGCTTCAGTTCGTTGTCCGGAAGGACCTGAAACTCCACTACCCTCTCGCCGAGTCGCCGACCCACTGGATCGTCATGGGATTCCACCACGATCTGGACGAGGCCATGAAGATGGCTATCCGTGAGGCCATATCCTTTCTCATGAGGGAAAAGGGACTCTCCCGGGAGGAAGCCTTCTCCCTGTGCAGCCTCTCAGTGGATTTCCGCGTCACCCAGGTGGTGGACGGCGACAAGGGCGTCCACGGCATGATCCCGAAGTCGATCTTCAGTTGACCTTCCGTTCCCAGGGGAAAATACCCCTGGGAATCTCGGGCACTTCCTCGAGAAGCATTTCAAAATACGTCCCGTCCACGGGAGGGGCATCCTCCTCCCCGGACGGGACGTGCATCACTTCCCATTTTTCCCCGGTCCGTCTGAGGAGGGCCGTGAGACCTTCGTACTTCTCGGCGCCGTCCGGCGACTGGGGCGCCGTTTCCGCCCAGGCCCACCCTTCGGCCACCTTCAGATAACGGACCACGAAGACGACCCTGAGATCGTGGTTCTCCAGGACCCATTCCCGCAGCCCGTCCAGAACCGCTTTCCTGACAGGGTTTCCCGGCTGGGGCGTATAGGGCTTTTCCGCCGCGGCAGCGGCGCCGCAGAATATGATGAGAGCGGCAAGAAGAGCGGCTCCCCGCAATATTCCGGCGTTCCTCCTGATGGACATCGTTACCGTCTCCTTTCTCCCGCCCATTTCCGCACAGGACAGGGCAGGCTGAGAGAGTCGTCCCTTCATTCTATTATAGAAGAGCTGGTGAAAAAAAAGCCCCTCCGTGGAAGGAGGGGCACGAACCGCCTGCTATTCCGATGCGGCGGCAGCCTGGGCCTTCCTGGCCGCCCTCCGCTCCCGGAACCCCCAGTAGAGCTTGTAGACTGCGGGCACGACAAGCAGGGCGATGATGCCGCCGGCAACAAGTCCGCCGATGGCCACGAAGGCGATGGGCTGCCGCAGGGCGCCGCCCTGTCCGGTTCCCAGGGCCAGGGGAACCATGGAGATGACGGCGGCGGAGATGGCCATGAAGAGCATCCTGAGCCGGATGGCACAGGCTTTCTCAATGGCTGTGGCAGCCGGTTCCCCTTCTTCCTTTCTTCGGGTTTCGGCGTAGTCGATGACCACGATGGCGTTGTTCACCACCAGTCCCACCAGCATGATGAGACCGATGAGGGCGAACATGGAAATGGAGACCCCGGACAGCAGCATGGAGGGAATGACTCCCAGGGCGGCCAGGGGCACCGTGAGAATGATCACGAAGGCGAAGAACCAGGACTCGAGGATGGCCGCTATAATGATGAACGTCAGCCCTATGGCGATGAAGAGCGCCCTGCCCAGTTCTCCGAAGGTCTCCTCCATGAATTCCGCGTCTCCGCCGTAGTCGATGGAGTATCCCTCGGGAAGAGCGAGGTCCGCTATGGCCCTGCGGGCATTGACCGTGGCCTCGCCGACGCTGATATAGCGTGCGTCCGCCTCGACGGTGACCGCCTTCTGCCTGTCTTTCCGGACGACTTCCGTCGGCCCGTCCCTCCACTGCACCTCGGCGAATTCCTTCAGGGGCATGAGACCGTAGGTTGTCATGATCGGCAGGTCCTGGACCTTGAAGATATCCTTCGCCTTGTCCGGGCTGATCCGGGCCTTTATGTCGTACTCAAAGCCTTCCTGGCGGAACTTTCCCGCATCCATGCCGACAAGATAGCCGTAAATTACGTGGGAAAGGGTGGTCATGTCGATGCCGAACTGGGAAAGACGCCATCTCACGGGCAGGATCTGCAGCTCGGGCTTGCCCATTTCCACGTCGATGCCGGCGTCCACGATTCCCGGCACATGACGGATCCGGTCCCGTATGGTCTCCGCGATCCGGTAGAGGGTTTCAAGTTCTTCCCCCCTCACCACGAGCTGGATGGGTTTCCCGCCTCCCATGTTCTGCCGGAACCCGCTGACCGCCCCGTCCACTCCGGGCATGGAGTTCACGAAGGGGCGGATGCGGTCCGCCATTTCCATGGTGGAGGGCCGGTCCGGGTCCTCGGTGAAATAGGCTTCCACGGTCGCCTTGTGGGTTCCCTGGTTTCTTCCCGAGGCGCCTACCGTGGAAACGACGTATTTCAGCGAGGGAAGGGTTTGCCGGATGTGATTCTCGATCTCCTTCACCCGGTCCTGGGTCACGAACACCGGGGTGTTGCTGGGCAGGGTGATGCTGACCGTCATAACCCCGCTGTCGGTTCGGGGCATCATCTCGGAGCCGATAAGTCCTCCCATCCTGAAGGCGCCGTAGGTGAGCCCGAGGAAGATCACGATGGTGATCAGCGGATGGGCCAGGGCCCGCCTGAGAGAAAAGAGAAACAGCTCTTCGAAGCCGGAATAGAACCAGTCCCACCACCCGCAGAGAATGCGCCCCAGCCTGGGGGTGCCCTTGTCGGACTTGATTCTCGCGGCCATGGACGGTGTCAGGGTCAGTGAGACCCACAGGGAGAAGAGGGTGGCGTAGACGATGGTCATGGCATACTGCACCAGGAACTGTCCGGCGATTCCCCTCATGATGGCCACGGGGAGGAACACCCCGAGGTTCGTGGCCGTGCCGGCGATGACCGACAGGGAGATCTCCACCGTTCCCTTTTCCGCCGCCTCCTCGGGGGAATAGCCCATGTCCCGGAAGCGGTAGATGTTCTCGATGATGAGGATGGAATTGTTCACCAGGACGCCCATGGAGATGGCAAGTCCCAGGGAGCTCATGATGTTCAGGGAATAGCCGTGCATGGCCAGGGGCATAAAGGTGGCGAAAAGCGCCACGGGCATGGCCACGGAGACGATGAAGGTGGCCGAGAACCGTTTGAGGAAGAGGTAGAGCACCACCACGGTGAGCAGGATGCCGAATCCCATGTCCCGGAGCACGTTCTTCACCGACGACTCGATAAACTTCGTATCATCGAAAGGGATTTCCGCGGTGAAGTCCGGCATGGTCTTCATGATCGCGCCGAGCTCCTTCTTCACCAGCTCCCCCGCTCTCACCACGTCGGAATTGGGACGGGCGCTGATCCGGAGCTGCACCACCGGGTTCCCGTTCACCCGGGCGATGGACCGCACGTCCTGCTCGCCGTCCACCACCGTTCCCAGATCCCGCACCCGAACGGGGTTTCCCGATGCGGTGGGAATCATGATGTTCTCCAGTTCCTCTACCCTGTTGAATTCACCGATGAGGCGGAGCCACGTCTCGTCTTTCTCCTGGGTGATGTAGCCGGAGGGGTTGGTCACGTTGTTGGCCGCCACCACCGCCGCAAGGGTCTGGATGCTCACCCGGTATTCGCTGAGGGCCACGGGGTCGAGCAGGATCCTGATCTCCCTGTCCCGGCCGCCCGTCACGCTCGTCTGGCCGACGCCGTCCACCCTGGAGAGGCGGGGGACAATGTTGTCCTCGATGATCTTCTTCGCTTCCTTCTCCGGAAGAGAGCTTGTGAAGGCCACGACCATGAAGGCCTGGGCGTTGATGTCCACCTTCCTGAAGATGGGTTCGTCCACACCGTCAGGAAGCTTGTTCCTGGCCGACTTTACCTTGTTGGACACGTCCACGAGGGCCTGGTCCACGTTCACGTCCACTTCCATCTCAAGGACCACGAAGGAGTTGCTCTCCGCCGAATAACTCGTGATCTTGTCAAGACCCTCCAGGTCAGCTATGGCGTCCTCGATGGGCTTCGTCACCAGCTGTTCGATCTCGTTGGGGCTCGCTCCCCGGTAGACGGTCTGGACCACCACCACGGGGATATCCACCTTTGGAAGCAGGGCCACCGCAAGCTGGTTGTAGCTGCTTACCCCGAGGAGGACGAGAACAAGGACCATCGCCCAGGTGAATACCGGGCGCTTTATGCAGAATCGTACGAGACCGCCCATGGTTATTTGCCTGCCGAGCCGGCGGCGTCCTCCCTGGTTATGGTGACGAGGGCGTTCTCAAACAGCAGGTTATGCCCCCTGACCACCACGAGGTCTCCTTCAGAAAGACCGGCATCCACGGAAAGGGTGCCGTTCTGCCCCTCACCCGGAACAATCTCCCGGAGTTTCGCCCGTTCGCCGTCAAGGACATAGACAAAGGCCTTGTCTCCCCTTCTCTGGACGATCTCGGAGGGAATGATGATCAGGTCCTTCTTTTTCTCCACGAGGAAGCGGGCCTCCACGTGGGTGCCGGGAAGCACGTCGAGACCGTTCAGGCAGACCACCACGGGGTACAGTCCCGACCCCTGGGCAGCCTCGGGGCTGATCCTCTTGATGGAACATTTCGTCTTCTGTCCGTCGCTCAGCACTTCCACGGGGGTTTCCCGGTTCAGGCTCAGGATGTCCTTCCGGGAGACCATGATCTCCGCCTCCAGGTCCTTGAGGTCAATGATGGTCAGCAGGGCCTTTCCGTCGGCGGCCACTTCCCCCGGCTCCACGGTCCGGCTGGCCACTATGCCGTCGATGCTGGCCCTGACCTGGGTGCGGGCGAGGGTGGACTGGGAGGACTGAAGCTTCGCCTCCTCGCTCTTCATCCTCGAAAAAGCCTGCTCCACCTGGGCCTTGGAAACACCCCCGGATTTGTGGAGCTCGGAAAGCCGTTTATAGTCCCGCACCGCGTCCTCGTAGCTCGCCCTGTCGGCGGCGGCGGAAGCCCGGTAGTCCTGGGAGGAAAGGGTCAGCAGCACCTGACCCGCCTTCACTTTGTCACCGATCTGGACATGGACCTCCCGGACGATTTCCTTCACGTAGGATGTGACTGTCTGGCTTTTTCCGGCCTTTGCCTGGCCGTAGTAGCTCCTCCAGATTTCCCAGTCCTGCCGGGAAAGCCGCATCACGTCAACCGGAACGGGCACTTCCTCTTTCTGTTCCATGGCAGCCGCGTTGGCGGCAGTCTCCTGGAGCTTCGCCTGCACCCGGACCACCATGAAAACGCCTCCCGCGCAGATCAGGAGGACCCAGAACACTGCACTCAGCCTTGCGAAAATTGATTTTGCCATGTTTCCACTGCCCCTTCCGGTGACAAAATTCTCTTGAACATATCCAGCGCGAAGGCCAGAAATTTTTCAACGCTCACGCTTTCAGGGGCTTTCTCCAGATGTTCGAAAAGCCACGAATCCATGGTATGCCCCATGGCCTGGAGAACGCTCCGCAGGAGATCCGGAGGCACATCCTTTCGAATTGCCCCAAGGTCCTGGCCCCGCTTCAGAAGGTTGGCGGTCCACCGCTCGACTCTCCTGAAGTTTTCCCGCAGTTCGGCGCTTCCCTTCATTCCCGTGCCTGGCTCGATCAGGTTCCGTACCACCTTGACGATCCCCAGATTCCCGGCGCCGTACCGTATGGCCTTCTCGTAATACAGGCGACAGGCGGTCCAGAACTCCTCCCTGGTTTCAGGCAGCTTCAGCTTTCCCACCGAGGAGAGAAACTGCCGCTCCACCTCGTCGAGAACGGTGAGATAGAGGCTCTCCTTGTTCTCGAAATAGTAGTAGACCACACCCTTGCTCAGGCCTGACCGCTCTATGATCCTGTTGTAGGAGGCCCCGTCGATGCCGTTGGCCGCTATCTCCTCCATGGCGGCCTCGATGAGGGCCGCTCTTTTTTCATCATCAATCTTCCTGGAACTGTAACGCACAGCGCACCTCCTCATCTTTCCGGTACAGACCGACAGGTTAGACCATACGGTCTAATTTGTCAACGGGGAAATTCAGGAAGTATAATGCATGGGGCGCCCTTCCCGGCTGACCGCCCGGAGAGAATTCCGGCGCTTCCGGGACATCGGGTTCATGCCCGCCCCGTTCTCCCTTTTCCCTGTGTCCGGGGGAAAGGGGCCGTTTATTTCCTATGAAAAGGAGCGATTTGTATGAAAAACTGCCCAGGATGCGGCGCATCCCTGCAGGAAGGCGCGTCCTTCTGCGAGTACTGCGGCGCCCAGGTGAAGACCGATCCACCCGTTCCATCGTCAAGTCCGAAAAAGAGTCCGAAGGATGAGGAATCCGGAATGCGTCATCTCCGGGAAGGGGCCCCTTCAGGCCCGCGGGTCGCCCTGAGGACGGTCAGCCCGGTCTTCATGCTCCTCCTCTCCTTCCTGACCTTTCTGTTCTACCCTGTCCTCTGGGTTTTTCTCCGGAGAAAGGCCTTCGACTCCATGGTACCTGAAAAGAAGCTCGGCCTGGTCCTTCCCCTTGCCTTTCTGGCCGCTACGGTTCTTTTCGTTGCGGCGGGAAACATCGAAAAGCTTCCCGAGCTTGCCGTCACCCTTACCTTCGAGGAGAAGGAAGCCCTTTCCGGCTGGTCTTTTCTTGCATGGTTCGCCTCCATGACCATGGTCTCCTTCAGAATGCGGACCATCCTCCGAAAATTCGCGTCCCGGACCGACGGCAGCCCCCTGGCGGCGAACCTGGTGGCCAGGTCTTCGGCAATGACCTTCTTCTTTCAGTTTCTCTACATCCAGCAGCACATCAACATGCTCGTGGAGTCCGGTCTGGCGGACAGAGAATGACACAGGGGGGCGGCCTTCCCGGCCGCCCCCTGTTCCGGTTGCCTCATCCGCAGGAGGATATTCAGCCCTTTTCCGCTCCCCCGGTCCGCAGGATCCGAGCCGCGTTCAGCGTGGCGAGGAGTGCCACTCCCACATCGGCGAAGACTGCTTCCCACATGGTGGCGACGCCGAAGGCTCCCATGGCCAGCACAAGTCCCTTCACTCCGAGGGCGAAGGCAATGTTTTGCCAGACGATGGCCCGGGTTCTCCGGGCAATTTCGATGGCCTCCGCCGCCCCGAGGGGGTCGTCCCGGAGAAGCACCCCGTCGGCGGCCTCGATGGCGGCGTCAGCCCCCAGGCCGCCCATGGCGAAGCCGGCGTCGGCCGCGGCAAGAAGAGGAGCGTCGTTCATGCCGTCGCCGACGAAGAGGGTTGTTCCTCCTGCCTCCTCCCTGATCCTCCTGAAGGAATCAAGCTTGCCGGCGGGAAGGAGCCCCCCTTCCCAAATGTCGAGGCCAAGCTGCGAAGCGAGTTTTCCAGCGTTCTCCGGCCGGTCCCCCGACAGCATGCCCACGGTGTTCACCCCAAGCTTCCGCAGGCGGTCCACCGCCTCCCGGGCCTGTTCCCTGGGGGTGTCCTCCACCACGAGAAAGCCTGCGTAGCGCCCTCCCCGGGACACGTGGACCACCGCTCCGGGCTTCCATCCGGGATCTCCGTCGACCGGAACTCCGTGCCGCTCCAGGAGAGCCGCGTTCCCTGCGAGAATCTCTTCACCGTCAAGGACCAGCCGAACACCCAGTCCGGGGTACTCCTCCACCGGCAGGGCCGGGCCCTGCACCCCCCCTGCCGCCGCCACAGCCCGGGCGACGGGATGATTCGATCCCCGTTCGGCCGCCGCCGCCGTTTCTATCAATTCACGGGCTGTCATGAAGGAGGACGGATGGATTTCCGTCACCCGGAATACGCCCATGGTGAGGGTGCCCGTCTTGTCGAAGAGGACGGCCCTGGTTCGGGCCAGGGTCTCCAGCACGTTGCCCCCCTTCAGCAGGATCCCCCGGCGGGATGCGGCGCCCATGCCGCCGAACAGGGCGAGGGGAACGGAGATCACGAGGGCGCATGGGCAGGATACCACCAGGAAGACCAGGGCCCGGTACCCCCAGTCCCGGAATCCCCCCAGGCCTGCGAGGGGGGGCACCAGGGCGAGGAGGGCGGCAAGGACCACCACAGCCGGAGTGTACCACCTGGCAAAGGACGTGATGAACCGCTCGGTGGGGGCCTTTCGCTCCCGGGCCTCCTCGATCAGCCGGAGTCCTTTGGAAAGGGTTGTCTCGCCGAAGGGGCGGAGCACGGTCACCGTGAGGGTGCCGCCGAGGTTGACGCTCCCGGCGAGCACTTCGCTCCCCTCCGACACGTCCCGCGGGACCGATTCTCCCGTCAGGGAGGACGTATCCAGGGAGGACGTCCCATCAAGCACCTTTCCGTCGAGGGGAACCCGTTCCCCCGGCTTCACGAGCAGCGTGCGCCCTGCCGTGACGTCCTCCGCCCGGGCCGTTTTCCATTCCCCGTCTTCGAGCACCGTCGCCCTGTCAGGGCGGATGTCCAGGAGCGACAGGATGGAACGGCGGGACCGCTCCACGGCGAGAGACTGCACCAGTTCCCCCGTTTCGTAAAACAGCATCACCGCCACCGCTTCGGAGAACTCGCCGATGGCGAAAGCGCCGCCGGTGGCGGCCGTCATGAGAAAGAACTCGTCGAAAAGAGCCCCCCGGCGGAGGTTTCCCGCCACGGTACGGAGGACCTTTATTCCCGCCGTCAGGTAGGCGGTTACATACAGAAGAAACCGGGCGATTTCCCCGAGGGGCAGAAAGAGGGCTGCGAGCCAGAGCAGGGCTCCGGCTGAAAGGCGGAGCATATCTCCCTTCGGCAGGGACGACGGTCCTTCCGGGAGACGTTCTTCGGAGACCACCACCCCCGGCTCGATGGACGACACGACGGTCCGGATGCTGGAGAGGAGTTCACCGGCAGGCCGCTGATCCTCGAGAGAAATCCTCATTCTGCCGGCGACGAGGTCGATGGCGGCGGAAGAGACACCTGGCAGCACGGCTACGGCTTTCTCGATCTTCGAGGAACACTGGGCGCAGTTCAGACCTTCTAGGGAGAGGCGGATTTCGCCGGCGCCGTCAGCCATGAGATTCTTCCTCCCCCGGGGCGATGTGGCGGACGTGCCTGAAGCCCTGCTCGAATATGGTCCTCACGTGGTCGTCGTCGAGGCCGTAGATGGAAGACCGCCCCCTCCGGGTGACCCGCACGAGGCGGGCCTGCTTGAGCACCCTGAGCTGATGGGAAATGGCCGACTGGTTCATGGAGAGCAGCGCCGCGATGTCCGCCACGCAGAGATCGGAAACGGAAAGGGCGCAGAGGATCTTGATCCTCGTGGTGTCGCCGAAGACCCGGAACAGGTCGGCGAGCTCGTACAGCATCTCGTCGGCAGGCATCTCCGCCGAGACCCGGGAAAGACCGGACTGGTGCATTTCTTCCTGAGAGATATGATTCATGGCTCTTCTCCTTATATGAATATATGCGCACTTGTTCATTTATTCATATACCACCGAAACCTCCTTTTTTCAACCCCCTGGAGGACGAAACCATCTTCCTCTCCAGCGCAGAGGCGGACGCCCCCTTCCGGGAACGTCCGCCTCTGCCTGAACACCGTTTTTCGGAATGTTTCCGATGCTGATAAGCCCCTATTTTTTCTGCCGGGCGATGAAGGCCTCCAGCTTCCGGACATGCTCCTCCACGACCGTGTTATGGTAAAGGTCAAGCCCTTCCCTGTACTTCTTCAGGGCCTCGCCGTACTTCTTCCCGTTCTGGAGCTGTCCTGCCTGTTTCCAGATTTCCTCGGCCCTGGCCTTAGCCCTGGGCATGAATTCCTCGAGCCTGGCGACATGGGCGCTCACCGTTGTGTCAGGGGACAACCCAAGCCCCTTGCGGTACAGGGCCAGGGCCTCCTCGTACTTTTTCGCCTGCTGCAGGGCACCCGCCTCGTTCCAGAGGGATTCGGCCTTTCGCCGGGCATCCCTGCCCGTCACCGCCTCGAAGGGGGACGCCTCCTTCGGCGGTGTCTCTTTGGGTGTCTCCTTGGGCGTCTCCTTGGGCGTCTCCTTGGGCGTCTCCTTCGGGGCCGCAGGACCTGCGGCAGAGGCAACCATGCGCTCGAGCCCCTCGGCGTAGGCCTTCACATTGGGATCATCGTGGAAGGCGAGGCTCTCCCTGTATTTTGCCGCAGCGCCGGCACGGTTCCCTTCCTTCTCGAGAGCAGCCGCCTCCTCCCGCAGCAGGAGGGCTTCCTTCAGGCGGGCAAGTTCGTTTTCAAGGCCTTTGTCATCCGGACCGGTTTGCGAAACCGCAGGAGGGGTCTCGCCCCCCGGGGGAGGGACATCCGAGGGTGGCTGGGCGGGCGGGGTTTCCGGGACGGGCTGTTCCGGGACTTTCGCCGGCCAGGCATTTTTCATACGGTGCACCGACGGTTCTCCCGGCCCGTACCCGCTGGGACGGTCCTTGACGAGCACGTCTCCGCCGGGCAGAACGGCCATGCCCTCCATGATGCCGAAGGTCCTCCTTGCGGGAAGAACCTGCAGAAACCTGCCGTCAGCCCCGTAGATCCACAGTCCGTCCTCGGAATCATCGTAGGCGTACATCCGTCCTTCCGCGTCGGCCCCCAGGAATTTCACCCGGAAATAGATCCCTTCTTCTCCGGGGAGGGCCGGAAGATCGCTCCCCCACATGGACCATTCCTTCAGGAGGTTTCCTTCCAGGTCATACACCGAGAATACGTCGGCCCGGTCGTTGTCCGGCTCCGGGCTCGCCATGACAAGCTTTTCCCCGGGAAGGAGCGCCATGGGGCCGTCGGCCTTCATATCCCTGGAGAGAAGGAGATCTCCTTCAGGCGAGAAAACAAGGAGCCTCGGCTTTCCGTTCGATATTTCGCTGGTCCCGGCAGTGACAATTTTCCCCGTTTCCGTAACGGCGAGAAAGTTCGGTTTGTACATCCCCTTCTCGCCGAGGGTTTTCGTATCCGCCTTTATCTTTCCAAGGAATTCTCCTTTTCGGGAAAAACGCTGGATGTTCGCATCCACGGAGTAGCCTTCGTCGGCCACGTACAGCGACCCGTCGGGCGCAAAGGCGATGACCGTAGGCCAGGCGAAGGTTCCGTCCTCACCAGTGCCCTTCTGCCCCCATTCATCCACCTGGGTTCCGGAAACATCGAAAAGACGTATCCGTTTGCCGAACCGGTCAAGAACAGCAACGGTGCCATCGGGCGCTACGAACGGTCCCTCGGAGTGACGGAAGGCCTCCTGGGTCGCCCCGAAGGGGAACGAAAGGCTCTTCTCCAGCGGGGGAACACCTTCCCGGGCCGAGGAGAGCATGGTTTTGATCACGTCACGGTACTTCTCAATAGAGGCCGATTTCCCCGCGATCATCACGAGAATGTGATTGCCCTCCGTATCGGGTTCCTTGCCGACCACAAGGTTCATCTCCACTTTCTGGGTCTTTCCCCGTATCTCCACATCGGCGGAAACGGAATAGAATACCGCCGGGCGGGACCCGATGGTGATTTCTTCTTCTTTTGAGGTGAAATTCTGCGCTTTATCCTTCGCCGCACTTCGTTCCATTTCCTCGAAAAAGGCCCGGTGCCCGCCGCCCTTCGGGGCCTTCTGCCGCGTCACGCCGAAGGCCACCAGGGGAAGGTCCGCCAGGGACGGGTCGTCCATGGCCTCGGGATGAGCCCCGGTGTAGAAGCCCAGTCCGTCCCGGTCCAGCATGGGCTTCCAGTCCGAGGGAACGGTCATGTAAAAGGGAGGGACCCACCGGAGGGTCATTCCAGGGGGAACATCGTCCGGGGAAGGGGCCTCTGCTGCCGGGGCGGGAAAGGCCCGGACAAGGAGCAGCGCGAGGACAACGGAGACCGGGAGAATCCGGCAGAGTAAGACCGCCGGGCCACTCTCTCTCCTGAAGAGGCGGTGAAAAACGGCTGAAAGAAAACGGTTCATCGAAAACTTCCTCCTTCTCTGCATGATACGCATTCCCCGGGCGACCGTGTCATTTCACCGGGCAGAAGTACACCCCCACGGGGAACGAGACGGACATATTCTCGTACCTGAGGGGAACACCTTCGCTGCCCCAGGGTTCACCGGTTCTTTTGAAAAACTCCAGGGAGTAGAAAACCACCAGGTCCAGAGCAAATGACTCTGGGGTCTTTCCCTTTTCCGGCGTCCAGGAAACGGAAGCCGATCCGCCGCTTCCCTGAACGGAGGGGCTTGACTGGGTTCCCGTGGTGAAGAACCAGTTCCGTACGGCCATCCGGGCCTCCACGGGTTCGGGCTGATCCTTTTCGCCCCGCATGTACAGCCGGAGCGGGGGAATTGTGCCGATGGAAACTGCGAGCGAAAGGGTTACCGGGCGGCCTTCATGCTGCCAGCCGCTTCCCAGGACGGGGCGCCTCTGGACCGGGCCGTCCTGCCCTCCGAGACCGGCCATGGAAAGGGCCTGTATCAGCGCCTCGGCCATCTGGGCATCGCTCAGACTGATGCCCATTTTCGCCATTTCCTTGGCCATCTGTTCCTTCATGTAGTCACCGGCCTTTGCCACGCCTTCGGTGAGCTGGGCCAGCCGTTTCCCCTCAGGGCTGTCCGGGGTAATTTCGCCGTCAATTCCCGAGATCGAGGGGGAAAGGACGAGAGGAACGGTAGGCAGGTCCGCCGTCGGGTCATTCCCCAGGGGGGAACCGGTCATCCAGAAGGTCCGGTTTTCAAAGAAGTGCCGTTTTTCCCCCTTGAGCACAGTGACGGAGACGGAATCTTCCGCGAGGACCCTGCCTTTTTCGTCAAGCAGCCGGACGGCGGGGGCGAAAGAATCTCCGGGCTTCAGGCCTGTAAAGCGGTGGACCCGCACGGAGTTCTCCCCCGGGCCTTTCCGGTCTTCCACAACAGGACTTCCGTCGCCGAAATCCCACTCGAACAGATGAGGCTTCTTCGGCACGGCCGACGCCTCGAATTCGTGTTCCGCCTCCGAAGCGTCGTCGATCAGCTCCAGCACAAGAACACGGGGAGGAAGGACGGTGACTTCGGTCTTGTCCTCTTCCTTCCATGGTACGCTTTCAAAGACCCGGCTTCCCGCCTCTATTCTCAAAAAAGCCTCCTGGCCGGGTTTTATCTCGTAGAAGAGTTCCTCCTCACTGAGAGGCCCGGCGGTTCCGGCAGCGAAAAGCCTGAGGGGAGCTTCCTCCATTTTTCCGTCCGCTGTCTCGATCTGCTTCGGCTCGCCCTTCACGAACAGAATTTTTCTCTCGTAAACCGTTTTGTCCTTCTCCCGCACCACGAGCAGGGCGGGCCCGGAATAACTGATGGAAAGGCCGTTCGCCTTCCATGCCGGGTCCTTTTCGGAATGATGCTTCATGGAAGCCTTCACTTCTATGATCCGTACCGGCGTGGCCCGGGGATCGACCCCTTCCATCTCCGACTCCATTTCCTCGTACTCCGCCCGGAGCTCCAGGGTGGGATAGAAGAGATCCATCAGGTCGGCGCAGGCGTGGATGGCCACGGGCAGAAGGATCCTCCCCTGCTCGGCGGCGAAGGCGTGGGGAACCTGGAAGGGACCGAGTCTTCTCAATGCGGCTGCCGCGGCTCTTCCCGCCTTTTCCTTGGCCCCCTCGAAATCCGACACGAAGGACTGCTCCGGGTCGAACCAGTGAAAACTGAGGCGGTCCTGGATCATGGCCGCCCGTTCGGTGTCGAAGACGCCGTAGAACCTCCGGACTTCCCTTTCCCCCACGAATCCCGGGATCTTCTTTTTTTCCACCGCCAGGTCCCTCAGCTGGGGGGAAGGGTATCCCTTCTGCCGGTTGTTCGGCAGAACCTTGGATTCTTTGTCGTAAATCGTGTCCAGGGAATAGAAGGTTCCGTTGACGAAGGAGGCCACGCGGTGGAAAAGCTCTGCGGGCTCCTGGAGCTTTCCTCCGGCGCTGGCGAGGAAGGGCCGGATTCTCGAATCGACGAAGGGGGCCGCCGCCGCCCGCCGGACATGGTCGCTGAAAACGGCGGCCTCGATGGGCTCGTCGGCGGGGTGGGAGTCGTTCCGGACATGGGCGGGCTGGGTCATGTCCCCGAGCATGTGCATCGCTTCCCCCAGGGCGCGGTACGCCCTGGCGAGCTGCAGACTTCTGAGGTCTTCATGGTCTTTCGGGGCAAGGCTCAGGGACGTCTTGAAATGGAGGGAACTCAGAGCCGGTGGAAGGGGAAGGTCATCCCTGACCTCGAGGGCCGCCTTGTAGGCCGACAGGGCTACGAAAAAGCTGAAGGGATTGTCGGAATGGCTGAGTCCCCACGTCCTTGCGTCAATGGACGGACTGTCGTAGTGCCCGTGGATCTCGCTCTGGTCGGTCAGCCATGCCGAACCGGACAGGCTGAGCGGGTCGTAGAAATGCCGAACGGAAGAATAGAGATGGGGCTCGTCCGCCCAGTCCCCGCCGTTGATGATCCACGACTGGGCCGAAAGGCCCGCCTCCGCGGAGACAAAACCTGAGGCAAGCAGGGAAGAGCTGGTCACCGCAAGACCCCGCAGGGGTTCCGAGAGCCCTTTCCCCGAGAAGGGGCCCATGGTGAATTTTTCTTTTCCACCGGCCTGGGCGAGGAAGACTTTCACCGCTTCCAGATTGATCTGGCGGTGGGGGGGCTGGCTCCAGGCATCTGCAGGCGCCCGGGAAAAAACAAGGACAGCGGTCAGCGCAAGAATGCTTTTCTTAAAAGATCCTTCGATGGAAATCATCTCTCCGTCCCTCCTTCCGCCGGGTTAAAAGTCGAAGAGGACCCATTGCCCGTCCACCTTGATCCACCGGACATAGAACGTGAAGCCGCCCACATCCACGGCGTACTCCGAGGTCCTCTGCGTGCTCGTTGTTCCGGGATCGGCGTTCTCCGGCGAGCTCAGAAAGCTCATCTCCGCTCCGTCGAGAAGTTCCGCGAAGGAGGGCATGGCTTCCGGCTTCTGCCCGAAAAGGGCGGCGTAGACCTCCCGGCGGCTTTCGTCGACACACCCGGCCGCCCCTTCGGCATTCCCTTCCTTCAGGGCGTTCCGAAACCGGCCGAAGGTCTCCTCGATGGCCTTCTTTTCCGCCGCGAGGTCAGGGTAGGTTCTCCAGTCGGCGTTGTCCCCGCCGGCGGCTTCACCCGGTGCCGGCGCAGAAGCCGCGGTTTCCGCACCGGTCTTTTTCGCCGCGAGAAGGCTTTCGAGATAGGCTATCCGGTCCTTCAGAGGCTGCAGGTCGGGACGGAAGGAGAGAGCCTTTCCCTCCAGCCGGGAGTCAGGGTAGAGGACGAAACTTTTCCAGTAGGCCTCCATGGCCCCCGGGACATTGCCCTCTTCCTCCATGCGCAGCCCCTCGTTCCTGAGGAAAAGAGCCTGCTCCAGCACGGCTATCCGGTTATGAATCCATTCGTTCGAAGGGGGTCCCGAGGGTTCCGCTCCTCCCGGCTTCACGGCCAGAAGGCACACCAGCAGGCCTGCCGGGCCAAGGAAACGGCAGGTCCTGCGGGCAGATGGTCCCTCAAAAATTCGGCGCAGTACAGTTCCCATTTCTTCACCGCCTTTACTGGAATACTCAGCTCTCCTCTTCCGGTCCGGGGACGCCCGTTCCTTCCGCAGCCCGCTGAAGCTCTTCCGACAGGGGCACTTTGTGAAGGCGGAGGGCGTCGAAAAGCCTTCCGGCCCCAGGAATGTTCGAGCACAGGAACCGCTCCGATCCCCCGTCCCTGAAAAAGAATTCGATACCCCAGTCCGTCCGTCCCGACAGCAGGAGCGCCTGTCCCATCATGCGCCAGTTGGCGAGTCCCGCGATGAACATGATGGTCCGCAGCCACTTCGGGGGCCTGTAATCCACGAAACCGGCGGACGCGATGTCGGAGAAGGCGATACGGCGGTCCTTTCCCAGGACGGTCAGGAACAGTGCATCGGGGGAAATCTGCAGGGCGAAGGAAGCATACTTCGCCGTCCAGTACAGGATGGAGGCGAAGATCAGCCCCATGGCCCAGAAGACCAGGGTGAACCAGGCGCTGCCGTTCAGGAAATCAAGGAATGAGGCCTGGTTGAAGATATGAACGCCCAGAACCAGGGGAAGCCCGAAAAAGAACCCCGTCATGGCGAAGGAAAGAACATCGGGAAGGATGACCGCGGACCATCTTGGGTACACGATGGCCCCGGGCGGAAATTTTCTGCGGGGGAGAAACAGGTAGAATACGGCTCCAAGGAGAAGGGGCCACGGGGCGAGGGAGCGGTACGGCCGGACCAGTCCCCGTGGGGCGCCGTTGTCCAGGGCCGTACCAGGTCCCTCCGCGGTCATGGCAAGAAACCTGGGGCCGTCGGGGAAAGAGTGCTTCAGATAGGCAAAGGTCTCTCCCCTTTCGGCCATTCCTGAAAGAAGAGAAGCGAAGGGTTCCTCATCTTCGTGGTAATACAGGCTTTTCCGGTAGGTCTCCCCGGCTTCCCTCCACGCCGTCGGCGGATACCCGGGAGCTGCCGCGGCCCCGGTGAAGATCCCGGGCCAGAGTTCTCCCTCCACGGCCAGGAGGCGTTTGTCCGTTTGTGAATCGATAAATCCGGCGATAGTACGGAAGGGCGTGACCGACCGGATAAACCGGCCTCCCGCCGCCTCGGCGCCGAACAGCCCCTGGGTCGGGCTGTACTGGGAGCGGTACTCCTTCCCCATGTCCACGGAATACAGGCGAACGAAAACGCCGTCCCTCGGGACAAAAAACATCAGGATGGCAAGGAAGAGGAGGCACAGCGTTCCGAGCCTGCGGTACAGCTCTTTCATGCGATCCACCCCGTTTCTTTCCCCGTGCCCTTCACGGCAGCTCCACTTCCGTCCATGCGGACCCTCCGCCCGGACGCCGGAAAAATCCCGCGGGGGTTCCGATCAGCGTTCCGCCGCCGGAAATCCCGATACAGGCCAGGACACGGGCATTGGACATATTTGTCTCCCGAAGGGAAAACCGCCCCGGAGACTCCCCGGGAACAAGCCGCACCACCCTCTCCCGGGCAACGGCGAGAAGGCCGTTCCCTTCGGCCGGGAAGATGTCCGTCAGGTATTCGAAGGGCGACCAGCTGAAACCGTCAATGGTCCCCTCTTCAGTCTCCCCTTCCGGAAGGGAGACATTCCACAGACCGGTCCTTGACACTCCCCAGAGTCTCCCGTCTTCGTCGAAGGCCAGGGAGCTGATCCCGTAGATCACGTAGATGTTCTTCCAGGTCAGCCCTCCGTCAAGGGAAACGGAAAACCCCCTGTCCGTACCGGCAGCCATGACCGTACCGTCGGGTGACTGAAGGGAAAAAACGTACTCTCCGTCCACATCCTCCACCTTCTGCCAGGCATAGCCGTCGGGAGACCGGTACAGCCCCTCTCCCGCAGTTCCCGCGAGAAATCCTCCGGCCGACGTCCATATAAGGGAGGTGAAGGGTTTTTCGGCGGGGAGCGGGATCTCCGTCCAGGAAAAGCCTCCGTCCCGGGAAAGAAGGAGGTTTCTTTCGGTTCCGGCGAACAGTCCGCCTTCGGGAACGGCGGCGAGAAACACCGTCCCGCTGTCTGCGCTTCCCCGGCGGGTCCAGCCCTTTCCGCCGTCAGATGAGGCAAAAAGCCCTCCGGACCGGGTGAGGGCAAGGAGACGGCCGCCTTCGCGGGCCAGTCCCA
The DNA here is from genome assembly GCF_004366815.1 of Aminivibrio pyruvatiphilus. Lineage (NCBI taxonomy): Bacteria > Thermotogati > Synergistota > Synergistia > Synergistales > Aminobacteriaceae > Aminivibrio > Aminivibrio pyruvatiphilus. The sequence continues at coordinate 275,496 of NZ_SORI01000002.1, forward strand.
TCACCGGGTCGGAAGGAAGAAGCGCCGTAACCGAAAAGCTCTCCCCGTCGGCCAGGAAGAGGCCGCCTGCGGCCGTTCCCGCCAGGACACCCTTACGGAAGGGAACGAGGACGGTGACGGACATCTCTTTCTCATTCCCGGCGGGAAAGGGGCTCCACGTTCTTCCGTCATCGGAGGAGACGAAGAGGCCCTGCTTGTGGGTTCCGGCCCAGAGCACCCCTTTTTCGTCAGCGGCGAGGGCCTGAACGGTACACAGAGGCGGCAGGCCTTCCGATGCACGGCTCCACTCTCCCCCTTCCTCCTTCCGGAAGACTCCCCCTTCGAGGGTTCCGGCGAACACCGTCCCTGTGGCGGAACTGCGGGCGAGGGCGAGGGGGAAGATGTTTTCGGGGCCCGGCTCTTCGAGGCTCCAGGTTCTTCCGCCGTCGCCCGAGAAAAGGATGCCCTTCCCGAAGACGGCGGCCCGGAGACGGCCCTTTCCTTCGTCCGACAGGTCCGCCACGAGGAAGGAACCGTCCTCACCCTCCGCCTTGGCCATCACGGGGTTGTCCGCGGCCGCCCAGTGGATGCCCGAATCCCAGAGGACTGTCACGTAAGTGCCGCCGGATGCGGGAAGAAAACGCCCGACCCTGCCGCCGCCCTTCATGGACTTCCAGGAAACTCCGCCGTCAGGTGACGTAAGAAGCTCGTCGAAAGCGGCGAGAAAGAGGGTGCCTTCAGGGGATACCGCCAGGGAAAAGAGATGGGAAGAGGGGAGGCTGCCGCCCAGGTTTTTCCAGCGTCTGCCTCCGTTGCCGGAAACAAAGAGACCTCCCTTTTCGGAGGTGAGGACATAGAGTTTTTCTCCGGGGCCCCGGGCTCCGCCGATAAGGGGAGCCCACGACTGTCCGGGGGCGGCCGCAGAGGAAAGGAACAGGCCGGACAGAATCAGGAGGACCGGAAAAAGAATTGCGCTCCGGCATCTCTTCCGGGAGGAACCATGGTCTGGGCCTCCGCTTCGAAAATGCTGTCCGCCTTGAACCATTCTCCCTTCACCTCCTCAGCGGGAAAAACCGGGGATTCCAGGACTGCGGGGACGTCACATGGCAAAATAGGCGAGGGCGACTGCCTGGATCACCGCCATCACAGGGAGCCCTATGGAAAATCTGGGGTGCTGCGTCTTGTGCCGGAACATCTTCATTCCCAGGAACGCTCCCGCTCCTCCGCCCATCAGGGCGACGAGCAGAAGGGTGTTCTCGGGTATCCGCCGGACCGACGCCTTTGCCATCAGCTTGTCCCATCCCATGAGGACAAAGGCGAACACATTCATTCCGAGAAAGGCGGGAAGAAATGCCGCCATTTCAGCGGCACTCCTTCCCGGGGGCTGCGGCCACTGAAGCTACTCCCCTTCCTTCCGGTGATCCGCTATGTACTTTACGATACCGTCTGGATTGGAGAAGCCCTTGATTGTGATTTCGTAGTCGTCCGTACCGGATGTGGCTATTCTTAAGGTTCCGAGATTGAGCATCCGCTCAAGAAGGGTCTTCGTAAGTTCCGTGGTTTTGATGTCCTGGATGAAGACCTTCTCTGAGGAAGTGAATAAAATGCCTTGGCTCTGAACAAGGTAATCAATGTGAAGCTTGAGCTTTATGCTCCTCCTGCGTATTTCCTGGATTCCTATGTTTGCGGCCGTCAGAAGGAGGCCCCACATGAGAAGCGTCCATTTGCCCACGTTCAGTCCGATCCCGGTGAGCATGTTCGGAAAAATGCTCGCCAGGATAAAGGGGGCGAGAAACACCAGGGTCGGAACAGCAAGAGGGTAAATAAAACCCGCTACCGAGGGGGAAAGAATATAATCAAACTCCGCTGCGTCTCCGCCCTCCGTCTTTGTCGCGCTCATGAACGTCTTCGCCATTTTTTGCATCGACTCCTTCCTGAGAGATTGCTCCATTGCCTATGAAGCAAAATGCCCTTCTCCCTTCCGGGAAAGGGAAACTTCAAAGAACGGCGTCCCTGGCGAACATTCTACCATGAGCCGGACTCTTTTTTCGGAAAAAGGCGGGGCATTCCAGAAGGTTTTTTTTCCGGGGCCAACTGGATATGGAACAGCCTGGGGAAAAAGTGTAGCATTTTTGCGCAACCATATGCAGGGAGGCTGAGACAATGATTTCCAAACAGCAGATGCTCCGGGCCCTTGCAGGGCTTCTTGCCGCCGCGGCGTTCATGTTTTTTTCCGGAGAGTCCTTCGCATCAGGGACGCTCAACGTGTACACCATCTGGTCCGAAAGATACGCCACCGCCGTCTTCGACGCGTTCACCCGCGATACGGGAGTGAAGGTGAATTTTCTCCGTTTTCCGTCGGGAGAAGTGCTCGCCCGTCTGGTGGCCGAAAAGAAAAATCCCCAGGTGGACGTCTTCTTCGGCGGTATTGCCGACGCCTTCGAGGCCGGAAAAAAGGAAGGCCTGTTCGAACCCTACGTTCCGAAGGGAGCCGAAGCCATACCTCAGCGATTCCGGGATCCTGACGGCTACTGGACGGGCGTGGCGGTGAACCCCATCTGTTTCATGACCGGCGGGGAGTTTCTCCGGAAACACGGCCTGCCTGCCCCCCGGTCCTGGCAGGATCTCCTCGCCCCGGCCTACCGGGACGGCCTGGTCATGGCGGACGCCAGGACCTCGGGAACCGCCGTCTCCCGTCTTTTCAGCCTCGTGCTGGCCATGGGGGAGGATAAAGCTTTCGCCTACCAGAAAAAGCTCGACGGAAACGTGCAGCAGTACACCAAGAGCGGCGCCGGGGGCGCCCTGCCCATCGCCAGGGGCCAGGCTGCAGGCGGAATCTTCTTCCTCGTGGATGCCCTCGAGATGCAGCAGACGGGCTACGACATCGTCATCAGCTATCCTGCCGAAGGGGTGGCCTACGGAGTGGAAGCCATGGGGCTCGTGCGGAACGGGAAGAATCCCGAGCTGGGCCGCCGCTTCCTCGACTGGGCCGCTACCCCCGCCATGCAGCGCCTGTACGAGGAAAACAGGATCAACCTCATCCCCACACACCCTGACGTTCCTCTCAGGAATCCCGCGCTGGACATGTCGGAGGTCAGGCTTCTCGACCTGGACATTCAATGGTCCGGAGAGAACAGGATGCGCCTCGTGGAACGCTGGGTGAACGAGGTCGTGAAATAAGGGAAAACACGCATGGTGAAAAGCACAGTTTTCCCGGCGGGGGAAGGACGGCTCTGCCATCGGCAGGGTTCCTTTCCTTTGCTGCTGTGCCGGTCCCACTGCCGCGAAAGGGTATAATACGGGAACGGATGCACCGTCCGCTGAAAAACGAATTCGGATTCCCAAAAACGGAGGAATGCCCATGCTGCAGCTCAACAGGAACGGCCTGAAGGACAGGGAAGCCTGGAAGAAAGCCGGTATTGCCCTTCCATCCTTCACCATCGAGGACATGGTCCGGGAAACGGAAACAACACCGGAGTGGGTCCATTTCGGCGCAGGGAACATCTTCCGGGTGTTTCCCGCACTGATGCAGCAGAAACTGCTGGACGCCGGGCACGCGAAAACAGGCATTATAGCCGTAAAAACCTACGACTGGCAGACCATCGGAACCATGTACGCCCCCTTCGACAACCTGACCCTTGCGGTCATCATGGAACCGGACGGAAGGCTGGACATGACGGTGGTGGCCAGCATCTGCACCACCCTTGCGGGAGACCCTGCCTGCGAATGGGACTGGGAACGGCTTCAGGAGATTTTTCGGGAACCCTCCCTGAAGATGGTCAGCTTCACCATCACGGAAAAGGGCTACAGCCTGAGGACCCCTTCGGGAGAACTTTCCCCCGAAATCGCCGAAGATCTGAAAAAGGGGCCTTCGTCACCCGGGCACGCCATGTCGAAGACGGCGGCCCTCGCCTATGCCCGGTTCACGGCGGGAGGATTTCCCCTGGCCTTCGTGAGCATGGACAACTGTGCCCATAACGGAGACCGGCTGAAGGCATCCCTGGCGGAAATTGCCCGGGGATGGGCGGCCGGCGGTCTCGTGGAAGAGGAGTTCGTGCGGTGGCTCACAGAGTCGCCGAAGGTGTCCTTTCCCTGGACCATGATCGACAAGATCACTCCCCGTCCCTCCGAGAGGGTCCGGGACCGGCTCAACGCCCTGGGCCTGGGAACGGGAGACACCCTCCGCACGGAGAAGCACTCCTTCATCGCCCCCTTCGTGAATGCCGAGCGGCCCGAATACCTCGTGATCGAGGACAGCTTCCCCAACGGCCGGCCTCCCCTGGAGCTCGCCGGGGCCTACTTCACCGACCGGGAAACGGTGGACCGGGTGGAACGGATGAAGGTGGGCACGTGCCTGAACCCCCTCCATACCGCCCTGGCGGTCTTCGGCTGCCTGCTGGGGTACACCCTCATCGCCGACGAAATGAAGGACCCCGACCTGAAGCGGCTGGTGGAAAAAATCGGCTACGCCGAGGGAATTCCCGTGGCGGAGGACCCGGGCATCATCCACCCCCTCGACTTCCTGAGGGAGGTCATCGAGGAGCGGCTCCCCAACCCGAACATTCCCGACGCCCCCCAGAGAATCGCCATGGACACGTCCCAGAAAGTGGGCATCCGGTTCGGCGGCACCATCAGGGCCTACAGGGACAGGGAGGGGCTGGATCCGGCGGACCTGACCTTCATTCCTCTGACCCTGGCCGCCTGGTGCCGCTATCTCATGGGACTGAACGACCGGGGCGAGGAGATGGCCCTGAGCCCTGACCCCCTCCTGGAAAGCCTCAGGCCTCATTTTGCTCCGGTCCGCCTCGGAGAGCCGGATAGGGCGAAGGGTGTTCTCCGCCCTATCCTCTCCGACCGGGGAATCTTCTCCGTGGATCTGTATGAGGTGGGGCTCGGCGGGAAGATCGAAGGCTATTTCGCCGAAATGATCGCCGGACCGGGCGCCGTGAGAGCTACCCTCAGGAAACACCTCGGATAATGAACAGGGGGGAACCTGCCGGTTCCCCCCTGTTTTATCCTTTTCCTTTTTCTTCAGCAATGGCCGCCTTTCTCCCTCTCAAGGGCTTCCCAGAGCCCGGAAAGGTACATGGCGCCGAGGGCCCTGTCGTACAGGCCATACCCCGGCTTTCCCGTTTCGCCCCAGATCATCCTGCCGTGGTCCGGGCGCATGGGTCCCGAAAAACCCGTATCGGAATAGGCCTTCATCACGGCATGCATGTCGAGGCTCCCGGACCCCGTGGGGTGGGCTGACTCATGGAAGCTTCCCTTCCCGGTGATTTTGACGTTTCTCACGTGGGCGAAATGGATGCGCCCCATGGAACCGAATTTCCGGATTATCGCAGAAAGATCGTTCCGCGGATGCGCCCCCAGGGATCCCGTGCAGACGCTCAGACCGTTGTTCGGGCTGTCGGCGAGCTTCAGGACCCTGTCGAGGGCCGCTTCGTCCCGGATGATCCGGGGAAGGCCGAAGATGGACCAGGGCGGATCGTCCGGGTGGAGGGCCATTTTTACGCCCGCTTCTTCCGCCGCTGGGATGACCTTTTCAAGAAAATATCCCAGGTTCTCCCAGAGTCCTTCCTCGCTGAGGTCCCTGTAGGCATCGAGCAGGCCTCTCAGTTCTGCGGCGTCATAGGACGTGCTCCAGCCCGGAAGTCCCTCCGTCCCGTTGGAAAGGTCCATCGCCAGAATCTCGGCGTCGTCGTAGGAGAGGGCGTTGGAACCGTCGGCCAGGGGAAAGGCCATGTTGGAGCGGGTCCAGTCGAAGACGGGCATGAAGTTGTAGCACAGCACGGGAATGCCTGCCTCTCCCATATTCCTGATGGAGCGCCGGTACTTGTCGATAAGGGCGTCCCTGTCGGGACGCCCGAGCTTGATGTTCTCGTGAACGGGGATGCTCTCAATGGCGGAGAGGACAAAACCCTTTTTCTCCACCGCCGCCCTGAGGTCCCGCAGTTTCTCCAGGGGCCAGGTCTCGCCTTGGGGAACATCGTACAGTGCGCTGACGATCCCCCGGACAACGGGGATCTGCCTGATTTTGTCAATGGTGACGGGGTCGCTTTCCCCGTACCATCGGAAAGACATTATCATGGTTCTATGACGTTCCTCACTTTACTTTCGATTTTACGCCGGAATCCCCTGATCTTCTATCTGCTGAACAGCAGGTTGGGAAGCCACGTGGACAGGGCGGGAATGTAGGAAACCAGAAAGAGCACGAAAATGCTCACCGCGAGGAAGGGCATGTTCGCCCTCGAAATTCTGCTGATGGAAATCTTGCCGATGCTCGACGCCACGAAGAGGCACACGCCCACGGGAGGCGTGGTGAGTCCGATCATGAGGTTCAGGACGGCGATCATGGAAAAGTGGATCGGGTCGATTCCCACCTGGAGGGCCACCGCCAGCAGCGTCGGGAAGAGGGTGAGCAGCGCAGCGATGGTCTCCATGAAGGTCCCCACGAAGAGGAGCAGAAGATTGATCATCAGGATGATAAGGAACTTGTTTTTCGTTATCCCGAGGAGGAAATCCGCCACCATCTGGGGGATCTGTTCGCTGGTAAGGATCCACGCGAAGAGGTTGGCGAGACCGACAAGGACGATGATGGACGCTGTGGTGATCGAGGCCTCGAGGAGCAGCATGGGAAGATCCCTGAAAGAAAGGCCCTTGTAGACGAAAATCCCCACCACCACCGCGTAAAGACAGGCCACCATGGCTGCCTCGGTGGGGCTGAAAAAGCCGCCGACGATTCCGTAGAGGATGAGAATCGTGAGCATGAGAGCCCAGAAAGCCCCGGAAAACTCCCTGAAAAGCAGTCGGCGGGGCACTTTTTCACCCTTGGGGTAGTTTCTCTTCTTCGCGATGAAATAGGTCACGATCATCATGCCGATGCCGAGGAGCACGCCGGGGATGGCGCCGGCGATGAAGAGCCGTCCCACCGAGAGTCCGGTCAGGGTCCCCGCGATGATCATGGGCATACTCGGGGGGATGATGGGGCCGATGGTGGAGGATGCGGCGGTGACCGCGCAGGAGAAGTCCACGTCGTAGCCCTCTTTCTGCATGGCGGGGATGAGGATGGCGCCGAGGCTCGCCACGTCAGCCACCGCCGTTCCCGAAATGCCGGCGAAGATCATGGAAGCCACGATGTTGGCCTGGGCCAGCCCTCCCTGGATATGCCCCACGAGGGCGTTGCAGAACCGGATGATCCTATCGGAAATGCCGCCCCGGTTCATGAGGTTGCCCGCGAGGATGAAGCCGGGAATGCACAGGAGGACGAATACGTCGATACCGGAGTACATTTTCTGCGGTATCACCATGAGCGGAATGCCCGCCATCCACAGGTAGGCAAGGGAAGAAATCCCCAGGCAGAAGGCTATGGGAAGCCCCAAAAAGAGGAGCACCAGGAATACGATAAAGAGTGCGGCCACCATTTCAGTTTCCTCCCCCCGCTGCAAGGCGCACGTCCCGTACGACCGAGGCCAGCGAAAACAGGACCACCGTTCCCGACAGGACCGACATGGACGCGAAAATGTAGTGCATGGGAACCCTGAGGGACGCCGATGTCTGCATTCTGCCGATACCCAGGTTCTTCAGGGAATAATAGAACACCACGGCCATAAACCCCGCGACAAGAAGGTCGAGCAGGATCTGGAGCCACCTCTGCGCAGGCTTCGGCAGCATGTTCGTGAACACGTCCACGTTGACGAAGGCTTTCTCCCGGATGGCAAGTCCCGAGGCGAAACTCACCGTGTATATGAAAAGAAAGCGGGACGCCTCTTCCGTCCAGTGAGGGGACTTCGGCAGAAAGAGCCGGGCATACACCTGGAGGAGCACCACCCCCACCAGGCCGAGGAATGAAAGGATGGAGCCGAGCTCAAGCACACGGCCGAAAAGTGACCAAAGTTTTCTCATGACTGCCTTTCCTCATCTCTCGCCAGGGATAACGGCCCCGGGGCCCTTCAGAAAGGGGGCCCCGGGGCCGTGCAGAATATTACTGGATGGCAACGATCTTCTTGTACATCTCCTGAAGTTCCGGAGAGAGGAACTTGAGGACCGCGGGCTCGGCGACCTTCATGAAGGCGGCCTTGTCGACCTCGACGAAGGTCATTCCCTTGTCCTTGAGATCCTGGACAAGCTGGTCCTGCTCGGCCCTGAAGAGCTGGCGCTCGTAGGCCTGGGCTTCCTTGCCCGCCTCGAGAACGGCCGCCTGAATGTCCTTGGGCATGCTCTGGAACCTGTCCTCGCCGATGACGAGGTAAATCCAGCCGCGCACGTGCTCGGTCATGTTGACGAACTTCTGGACCTCGAAGAAGCTGGCGCTCTTGATCAGGTCATAGGGGTTCTCCTGGCCGTCGATGATGCCCTGCTGCAGGGAGGTGAACACCTCGGAGAAGGCCATGGGGGTGGGCTTGGCGCCGAGGGCTTCCCAGGTGGCCACGAAGAGGGGCACGTTGGGAACCCTGACCTTCAGGCCGTTCAGGTCCTCCGGCTTCCTGATCTCCCGGTTCGAGGTAAGGTTCCTGGCACCCCGCTCGAACCAGGACACGGGACGAAGGCGGACTTTCTCGATGACTTCCTTCTCGATCGCCTGTCCCACTTCACCCTCGACGATCTTCTCCATGTGGGCCGAGTCCCTGATCATGTAAGGAACGGCGATGAGGCCGCACAGGGGGGCCCAGTTCATCATGGACTCGCCGGTGATGAGCATGTCGACGATCCCGGACTGGATGTTGCCGATGACTTCCATTTCCTTTCCGAGCTGCTCGTTGGGGAAAACCTGGACCTTGACCCTGCCGTCGGTCTTCTGCTCCACAAGCTCGGCGAACTTCAACGATCCCTTGTGCCATGTGTGCTCGGTATTGGCAAGATGGCCGAGCTTGAGAGTGTATTCAGGCTTCTTTTCGGCAAAAGCGCCGGTGGCGAAAACTACAGAAACGAGAAGTGCCGCCGCAACAAGAAGTGCAATCCTTTTCATGGAATCTTTCTCCTTTCAGTAACCGAATCCTGCCTTCCCCCGCAGGCTCTTGGGGGGTACCTCCGACCGCGGATGCAAAAAAGGACATAGAGGGCTTTCGTTCCTCACCTCCCCTGGGTGGTCCTGAAGTAGGAAGGATACTCCCTGCGGAGTTTCCCGAGATCGTAGTTCACCTTGGTCAGATGCTCGTTCACAGCCTCGCGGGCCTTCCAGTGGTTTCTGTTGCCTATCACATCGAGGAGGAATCGGTGCTGGGCAATGATTTTATCCCAGTTGGTGGCGTGAAGACTGAGCATCCGCACCCTGTCGAAATGAGAACTCATTTTCCGGATGGCTTCCCAGATCCTTTCCTTGCCGCAAGTGACGAACACGAGCCTGTGAAAATCCCCGTCCAGGGAAAAGAACCGTGAGGGGTTCCTCTCGTTCACGGCGAGCCGCTGGAGCTGAAGGTTCGCCTCGAGGGCTACCAGGTCTTCGGAAGACCGGACCTCGCAGGCAAGTTCCATGGTATGTGTTTCCAGGCACAACCTCATATATCTCCCTTCCTCCACCCTCTGTTCGTCCACCAGGGAGACGTAGGTCCCCTTCTGGGGGTAGACATCGAGCAGACCGTCCTGGGCAAGGCGGATGAAGGTTTCTCTCACGGGAGTCCGACTGATGCCCAGAGAGGAAGCGACGTCATTCTCCGACACTGCGGAACCCGGAGGAAGCACGAGGTTCACCAGGTTGTGGAGAATGGTGCGGAACGTCCAGTCCCGTACGGTCTCGCCGCATTCCTTTTCCAGAAGTTCAAGAGTGATCATGGGCCCCTCACTTTGAATACTAGGATACAAGCTGTTGCTGCTCAAAAAAACCTTTTTCCGTAAACGGGAAAACTATCTCCTATGAAAAGAGAAAAGTCAACATCAGTCTCATTTTTCAGAAAGGGAGGATGCGGGCAGGAGCCCCTTTTCCCCTGCCCGCTCCCGAACCTCATTTGTTCACGTTCTCTTCGAGCATTTTGTCGGAGAACATCACGTATCCCTTCACGGGCCCCCAGGTCCAGTCAGGGTTTTTCGGGCTGTAGGCTCCCAGGGTGAGCAGGAAGACACCGTCGCTCTTCTTCACCGCAGCCTGCACCGTCACCTGGCGGGTGGCCGTGAGCCGGAGCACCCTGTCCGCTCCCTCCTGGAAACGCCAGTCCTCTTTCCAGGCCGGGGAGACGATGTTCATCCGTAAAACCTCCGCGCCGGGATGCTCGGCCCCGATGGCGGCGGCGACGGCCTCCCGGATTGCCTCTCCCTCGGAGCCGCCGAATTTTTCAGGCAGCAGGCGGATTTTCTCCACCCTCTTCTCCCGGAGAAGGGCGCCTTCCTCCTCCAGCCGGGTATAGTCCGCCCTGGCCCCGGCAAGGTCCGGGTCGTCCTCCGGAAGGAAGACTGCCGCCTGATCGAGGGAATTCTGTATCCTCAGAAGCACGTCCCGGGAAAGGATATTGAACTCCTCGCCCCGCTCGGCCTTCGGGAGGTTTTCGGCAGTGAAGGCCCTGCCCCATTCGAGCTGGGACTTCGACTCGTCCAGGGCAGTTCTTCCCAGGCCTTCCAGGCCGGCTGAAAATTCGCCCAGCCTCCGCTCGATTTCCTTCGCCGTTTCGGCGAGGAGCTCCAGGGGCTCCTTCACTCCCGCACTCCTGTACTCTTCCAGGGCCGCCGCCGCCTCGCCGTGGATCCTGTGCCTCCGGGCCAGCTCCTCGGAGCTTATATCGAAGCCGGCATAGGAAACCATCTCCTTTTCGGGATCGAGATAGGGGGCGTCATCCATCCTTGACTTCGAGGCGACGAACGGCCGGAGCTTTTTCAGCCACTCCCCGCTCTCCTTCTCCCGTTCAGCCCGGGCGGCCTCCTCGGCTCCCTTTGAAGCCGATGCGGTGCCTTCCAGGGCCTCGAGCTCCTTCCGGGCCGCTTCCAGCCGTTCGACCTTCGGGGTCACGTCCGGATGGTCGCTGAAATCCGGGAATTCGGCCAGCAGCTTCCCGAGATTTTCCTCCGCCGGGGCCAGGGCCTCCCGCACTCTTGCGGGCAGCCGTGCAGGGTCCTGCTTGTCCCGGTCCGGTCCAAGTATGGTTTCAGTCCGCTTCAGGGCCCTGTCAGCCTCCATGAGATAGCGTCCCGCCGTGGCCGGAAGCCTCTTCGGCGCCGCTGCGGGTGTCGCGGGCTTTCCTGCCGGCGCTGCCTGGGACGCCCCTCCCCTTCGCTTTTCTATTTTCTCCGCGAGCTGGTCGATCCGTTTCTCCAGGGATGTCACCTGGCTGTTTGAGGGATCGGCCTCCTTCGCCGCCGTTATGGTCTCTTTCGCCCTGGTGACGGTCTCCCAGGCACTGTCCATTTTGCCTGACATGAAGTCCCTGTCGGCGCTCCTGAACAGGGTGTTCGCCTCGGATAGCAGCGCCTTGACGTCGGCCCCGAAGGAAATCCCCGGCAAGGCCGCCAGGCCTGCGATGATGATGCAAAGAGCCGCAAAAAGTCTCATGAATCGTTCCTCCCTTCGCTGTTTCGTGCCTTTGTGATAAGGAAATACCCCGCCGCTCCAAGGAAAAGGG